>DVDZ01000122.1 GCA_015296025.1 Thermosynechococcus sp. M46_R2017_013 | reverse complement strand
CTCGCCCCCTACGACAGAAACAGCAACAGTGAGCGATCGCCCGCTGCGTCGCCGCCCGCCCCGTCCGCGCCCGGAAAACACTGCAGATGACAGTGAATATGTACCCTATCAACCGTTGGATCGTCCCCCCACTGACGAGCAGGATAACTCCGCCAACTTTGATGACGATGAATAGACCCTAGCAGCAAAGGCAATTCACGATGCGTCGCTACGTTTTGGTTTCAATTCTGGGTTTAGCAGTGAGCTGTGGCGGTATTCCGCAGAGGACTTGGGCTGCACCCCTAGCGCAGGCAGCTTCTGTTCCACTGCCGGAATCTGTGCAAGCGGTAATCAACGGTTTGGATACGGCGGCCAGTCAAAAGAACTTAGAAGCGGTGTTGGCCTTCTATGATCCTGAATTCAAAACTACAGACGGTTTGACCCTAGAGATATTGCGCAAACAGTTGCCCACTTTTTGGCAGCCCTACCGCGATATTCGCTATCGCACGACGGTGAATCGCTGGCAGCAGCAGGGCAATGACTGGGTTTTAGAGATTAGCACCACTATTGAAGGGACGGGGGGCACCAGCGATCGCCCACAAATGATGCGTGGTAGCCTCCAAGCCACTCAAGTCATCCGCAACGGTAAAATTACTCGCCAAGACATTACCCAAGAGAAAACCACGATCACCATTGGTACAACACCGCCCACTGTACAATTCTCGCTTCCCCAAACTGTGCGCACCGGTGAAGAGTTTAATTTAGATGCCGTTGTTCAAGAACCCATTGGCAACGCAATTCTCCTTGGTGCTGCCAGCGATCAGCCCATCAATACCCAAACCTACGCCAATCCCAGCCCCGTAAAATTGGAACTTCTCTCTGCGGGTGGCATTTTTAAGGTGGGACGTGCCCCCCAAGAACCCGGTAACCGCTGGGTCTCGGTGGCCTTAATTCGGGATACCGGCATGGTCTTGATTACACAGCGCCTACGGGTAGAAAAACCATGAGTGAGGCAGAACCCCCCTCCCTAGAGGAATCTGTTACGGAAAGTAACGAGGTTGAATCAGCCGAAATACCGATCAATGGTCTTGTTCTAGAACATTGTGAGGGACGCTGCCGATTTACATTGCCTGCCGACCTCGATTGGATTGACCTGTGGCCGCAATTACAAGTCTATCTCAGAGGTCAAGAACATCTTTGGTCAGAAACCTTACCCGTGGACTGTGTCTGTGGGCAGCGGCTTTTAGATCAATCCCAGCTGCAGCAGTTAGCAGAGGTTCTGAATGAGCATCAGTTGCGACTGGACAAAATTATTACTGAACGCCGCCAGACAGCGATCGCCGCTGCTACCCTTGGTTACAGTGTCCAACAACGGGAACTGCCCCCGCTACTTGTAAAAGAAGCCGATAGCGAGGCCAACTCTGCAGCTAACCCCCTTTACTTGAAAACAACCCTGCGCTCTGGTATGGAAATTCGGCACGAGGCCAGCGTGGTTATTGTCGGCGATGTCAATGCCGGCGCCAGTATTATTGCCGCAGGAGATATTATTGTTTGGGGACGGTTGCGGGGTGTGGCTCACGCGGGCGCTAAGGGCAACCTAGGGGCTCGAATTATGACCTTAGAAATGGCGGCCACGCAGTTACGGATTGCCGATTTTGTTGCCCGTACCCCCGATCCCCCCCAAGCCTCCCTATCCAGAGGTGGCCTATGCCACGCAGCAGGGCATTCAGATTGCTCCAGCCGATGCTTGGGCACGATCTCTTGCCGTATCTAAAGCACCTTAAGGTGATCACCCGCAAGAATCCGCCGCGGCAAATCTTTGCTTAAAGCGCAAAATGAATTGCAGCACCAACCTATGGTAAAGTGCTCATGATGAATCCAGTTGCCCCGGAAGAGGGGCTACGACTCTTGACCTGCGGGACGGGGGGCAAAGCCTACTGTTCCCAGAAGAAAGCTACAGCCTGCTTCTGGGAAAGTCCAAGTGTAAGACCCAATCGTAGAGGACGCAAGAGGTCTGCGGAATTCAGGA
>DVDZ01000112.1 GCA_015296025.1 Thermosynechococcus sp. M46_R2017_013 | reverse complement strand
CAACTAAATCCCAGAGATTCAACTAAATCCCAGAGATAAAGAGAGAATAAAAATAGTTCATTTCCTCACTTGCCATGACATCTTCCAACATGCCCTCCAAAATGAATCTTGAATCAGTCTGGCATGCGCTCAGTGCTGATGACGTGGTTGCTCGCCTTAGGAGCGATCGCCAGGAGGGGCTAAACCTAACAGAAGTGCAACAACGACAAGCACAATACGGCCGCAATGAACTCACTGACAGTGGCCAACGCCCCCGCTGGCAAATTTTCATTGATCAGTTTCGCAATATTATGCTGATCATGCTGCTGGTGGTGGCTGTTGTCTCTGGCACATTGGAGATTCTCGAATCCCTTGAAGAAAACGCCCTGCCCTTTCCCAAAGATGCAACCGCAATTTTATTGGTGGTGATTCTCAACGCCATTTTGGGCTACGTCCAAGAATCTCGTGCCGAAGAGGCCCTAGCAGCCCTGAAAAATATGGCAGCCCCCAAGGTGCGCGTCCGCCGCGAAGGAAAGGTCATGGAAATTGACTCCCCTGACCTTGTTGTCGGGGACATTTTCTTTCTAGAGACCGGGGTCAAAGTGGCTGCCGATGGCCGCCTCCTTGAGGCTGTGAATTTGCAAATTCGCGAAGCCGCCCTCACAGGGGAAGCAGAAGCCACCAGTAAAAATGCCGAGAAAGTTTTGCCCGTTGACACAGAAGTGGGCGATCGCGTCAATCTGGTGTTTGCCGGTACTGAAGTCAGCCAAGGTCGAGGGATAGCGGTCGTTACCGCGATCGGCATGGACACTGAGCTAGGGAAAATTGCCGCTGCTCTCCAAGGGGTGGAACAAGAACCCACGCCGCTGCAAAAACGCATGACCGAACTGGGCAATCGCTTGGTCTGGATTGCCTCGGTGCTGGTGGCAATTGTGGTGGTTACCGGTAGTCTCTACGATGTTTCCCTCCTCAGGGAACTGATTGAAGTATCCCTCAGTATGGCCGTAGCAGTGGTACCCGAAGGCTTGCCCGCCGTAATTACCGTCACCCTCGCATTGGGAACGCAGCGGATGGTCAAACGCCATGCCCTGATTCGTCGTCTGCCGGCAGTGGAGACCCTAGGGAGTGTGACGACTATCTGTTCAGATAAAACGGGTACCCTCACCCAAAACAAAATGGTGGTACAGGCGATCGCCACAACCAGTTATCGGGCAAAGGTGAGCGGCAATGGCTATGAACCCAAGGGGGAATTTTACGACGCGAACACCAACGATGCCTCAGCCCTCTATGAACGGCAACTGCTCCTTCTAGCTGGAGCACTGTGCAATGATGCGCTGCTCAAACAACACGCAGCCGAGTGGGTAATCCTCGGCGATCCTACGGAAGGCTCCCTCCTGCCTTTGGCCATCAAGGGGGGAATTGATCTCAAAGCATTGCAGGAAAAGGCTGAGCGAGTGGCGGAATTTCCCTTTGATGCCGACCGCAAGCGGATGAGTACGTTCTACCGCAGCGAATCCATTCCTGAGCTTTCCACCCAAAAACCCTACTGGATGATTACCAAAGGCTCCCCTGAGCTGACACTGGAGCGCTGTCAATGGCGACAGGTGGGGCAGGACGTTCAACCCCTAACCTTGGCGGAGCGCCAGGAAATTTTAGCTGAAAACGATCGCTTTGCCGCCCAAGGCCTGCGGGTTTTGGGGATTGCCCATCGTTACTGGTCAGCATTGCCAGCGGCGGAGAGTGTCGATACCAGTGAGCAGGAACTCATCTGGTTGGGGCTAGTGGGTATTCTTGACCCCCCTCGGCCAGAGGTATTGGAGGCTGTTGCCACCTGTCGCACAGCAGGGATTCGTCCAATTATGATTACGGGAGATCATCAACTGACGGCGCAGGCGATCGCCAGTCAACTTGGCATCTGTGAGTGGGGCGATCGCGCCCTCACCGGTCGAGAGATTGAAAAACTCAGTGCTGAGGAATTGGATGCTGCCACCTCCACTGTGAATGTTTATGCGCGAGTCTCGCCAGAACATAAGCTGCGCATTGTCAAATCCCTCCAACGCAACGGTGAGATTGTGGCTATGACCGGGGATGGTGTCAATGATGCCCCTGCCCTCAAGCAAGCAGATATCGGTGTAGCAATGGGAATGACAGGCACTGATGTTACCAAAGAAGCCAGCGATATGGTGCTCTTGGATGACAACTTTGCCACCATTGTGGCCGCTACCGAGGAGGGGCGAGTTATCTACTGCAATATTCGGCGCTTTATCAAATACATTCTTGGCTCCAACATTGGCGAAGTGATCACAATTGCCTGCTCACCCCTACTGGGCTTAGGAGGTGTCCCCCTAACACCTTTACAAATTCTCTGGATGAACCTAGTCACCGATGGCTTGCCTGCCCTTGCTCTAGCCGTTGAACCGGGAGATCCTAATGTCATGAAGCGGCCGCCAATTAAACCCAACGAAAGTATTTTTGGCCGTGGCTTGGGTTCCTATATGATTCGGATTGGTCTGATCTTGGCCATAGTTGGCATTTCCCTTATGGTATGGGCCTACAGCTACACCTCCGAACACGTAGAAGGGGGACTCGATCCCAGACGTTGGACCACCATGGTGTTCACTACCCTCTGTTTGGCTCAAATGGGCCATGCCCTTGCTGCTCGTTCCAGTACACGGCTGACGATCGAAATGAACCCCGCCTCTAACCTCTTTGTTTGGGGATCAGTTATCTTGACAACCATCCTACAACTGTTGCTTATTTATGCTCCACCCCTGCGGCGGTTCTTTGGCACCTATCTGCTCTCTGAGACTGAGCTAGCCGTGTGTATTGGCTTTAGTACCCTCGTCTTTGTGTGGGTAGAGTTAGAGAAGCTGGTGGTGCGGCTGCTCCATAGGGGGCACACATTACAATTAGGGGAGTAGTTTGCAGTGGCAAAGCTAACTGTTCTTGTTCGATGCGTATCCTATTAGTGGAAGATGATCCTGAGCAGTTGGAACCCCTAAAAACCATTCTCGGCCATCAAGGACACCTAGTCGACGGCGTAAAAGAGGGTGAAACAGCCCAGTGGCTGCTGCAGGAAAAAACCTATGACCTAATCATTTTAGACTGGATGCTGCCGGGAATGAGTGGCTTAGAACTTTGTCGAAACTATCGGCAAGCGGGAAAAGAGACACCAATTCTACTGCTGACTGCCAAGGATACCACCGGCGACAAGGTCATGGGATTAGACGCCGGTGCCGATGACTACCTAATTAAGCCAGTGGAGGTCATGGAACTTCTAGCTCGGGTGCGAGCCTTGGGTCGGCGATCGCCCCGCTGGTTGGGGGATCAATTAAGACTGAACGATTTGGTTTTGCATCTCTCCTCAATGACTCTCCAACGGGGGGCAAAAACCATTTCTCTGTCCACCCGTGAATATCAGTTTTTAGAGTTTTTTCTGCGCCATCCCGGCCAAGTGATTCGCCGTGAGCAATTGGAACTTCATCTTTGGGAGTGGGACAATCAGCCTGAAAGTAATGCTGTGAGCACCCAAATTCGCCGCCTGCGCCTGCGTTTAGAGGAATTAGGTTGTGCCGAGTGGCTCGAAACCGTGTACGGGATGGGCTATCGCTTACAGGCACCCTCCTCGGTATAGGGATAACCACCAATGAACCGCAGGCGGACGTTTACATTTCAAGGATGGCCTCAACTTTCCCCCCAACAGCAGGGCTTTCTCATTATTTTGCTGCCGGTGTTTTGCCTTGTGAGCACCGTTGGTATATTTGTCTGGCTCAGCATGAGCATGAGCGATTACGAAAAGGCGGTGCGCCATAGTCAGCGAGTCCAGTTAGAGGCACGGGAGCTACTGAATCACCTCATTGATGCAGAAACGGGAATACGCGGCTATCATCTCACGCAGCGGGCAAGTTTTCTAGAGCCTTATCACACAGCCCTTGCCCAGTTGCCTGCAACTCTTGAGGAAATAGAAACTCTTCTTAGTTACTCTCCGCAACAGCTAACTAATTTTCAGCACTTGAAAACCCTAGTTAACAGGAGTATAGGGCTACTAACGGCGCAAATGAACCCTCCCCCTAGCGATCGCTGGCCCTTAATTCAGGAAATTGAGCAGTCCAAGCGGGTAATGGATCAGACACGGGCAGCCATCAATGCCTTTATCACAGCAGAAGAACGGCTCTTGGTGAATCGCCAGCAGCAGTTGGAAAGCCTGCGGCAAATGCATGCGATCGCGCTTATTTTAGCGGTTATGGTCGGCTTTCTTGGCAGTGGCCTAGCCGTTCGCCTCTTTGCCAAACTATTTCGGGAACTGGAGCGGCGGCGTCAGGAGTTAGAAGCCGCCTGCAATCGCCTGTCGCAATTTACCGCCAATGCTTCCCATGAATTGCGGGCGCCAATCGCCGCTATTTTAAGCCATGCACAGGTGGGGATTTTGCTGGGTCAACAGCAGCCTGAACAGGCGCTCCTTCGCCTTGAGAAGGTGGCTAGCTTAGCAAAGTCCATGGGACAACTGGTCAATGATTTGCTGTTTTTGGCTCGCCACGAGGGGGTATCGCCCCCGGATTTTACCACTCCCCTTGAGGTAGGAACCTTCATCCAAGCCATTGCTCAGGAATGGCGAGAAACTCATGCCCAAAGCCATACGTTTCATCTGCAACTGCCCTCTGTTCCGCTGCTTATCAAAGGCGATCGCGACATGCTGAAGCAGGTGGTGCTCAATCTCCTCAGTAACGCTGAGCGCTACACCCCCGCCGGTGGCACCATTACCCTGCAAGTCAGTCAACGGGGAGAGGAGGTAGTGATTGTAGTGGCGGATACAGGTATCGGGATTAGTGCAACGGCACTGCCGCATATTTTTGACTACTTCTATCGAGATGAGCGGGTACAGCGACGGGGCATTCGTGGCGCCGGTCTGGGGCTGGCCATTGTGCGACAAATTGTCCAACTCCACCGCGGCAGTGTTTTGGTTGAAAGCCAAGAGAATCAAGGCTCAACCTTTACCGTGAAGCTGCCGCTGGCAACCTAGGGGATGTGTCATTCCTCTGTCATTTTTAGGGGGTACGCTGAGGACAGCAGCGGTAGAGAGACAACGGTTCTTTGACCAGTCTCAATTCTCAATCCGCATCACTTTTCCCACTAATTTAGGAGAATGCCCCTATGCTTCGCCAAAATCGATCTCTTTTGGTAGCAACCCTTGTCGCGCTGGTGTTGCCCTTAACAATGGCGCCAACAGTTACTGCCCGTCCCCGTATTCAAGGTTCAGCCGCTGTGGAGCAAGATGCTGAAAAAGCAGTTCGCGATCTATCTAAAGCGCAGTATGAGGCCATGCGGGCAAAGTCTACCCCCAATGCGGATGGCAATCTCTTGAGTTTGGGCGATCGCCTTTTGGCTACGGCTCAATCGCTAGAAAAGGGCGGCAACTACTTCAAGGCCAAAGAAACTGCCAAGGCGGCTGCCCGCGTTTATGAAGCAGCGCGCAATTTGGGAGAAGCCCGCAGTGGTCAGGCGCTGCTCTCGCGCAGTTACTACGATGCTCCTTTCCAAGTCGAGCGGGAACGCAGTCGCACTCAGGCGGAAATGACTTACTTTGGTAAAGAAAACGCAACGGTTCGCCAACTCTTTGACCGTGCCCAGCAACTGGCGCAACCCGCCCGCTTAGCCGAGCCTGTCAGTTCTGCTGCCAATGTTGCTGCCCTAGCAACCAATCGCGCGGCCGTCCAACTATTTAAGGCTAGCCGCCATTTGATGCGGGCTGAGCTGGGGTTTTAGAAGCCCATGACCTTGGCAACCGTTTGCTCAGTGGCTGGAATGTGGCGGTGAAAGCGATCGCTCTCCTGTTTAAGGGCTGTGTCTGGATCTTTTAGACCATTCCCAGTGAGCACACAGACCACCGTAGCACCGCTGGGCACCTGATCGGCCAATTTTAAGAGGCCAGCCACCGAGGCGGCGCTGGCGGGTTCACAGAAGATGCCTTCCTCAGAGGCAAGCAAATAATAGGCCTGGAGAATCTCCTCATCCGTCACGGCATTAAAAGCCCCCTGGCTGGCTTCTTTAACGGCGATCGCCCGTTGCCAATTGGCCGGATGACCAATACGAATAGCAGTGGCAATTGTTTCTGGCCGAGTGACCACTTCCCCCTTGACAAGAGGTGCCGATCCCGCCGCTTGAAACCCCATCATGCGCGGCAGGCGATCGCAGCGGTTTTGTTCACGGTACTGACAAAAGCCCATCCAGTAGGCGGTGATATTCCCCGCATTGCCCATGGGGATACAGAGCCAGTCGGGAGCATTGCCCAGACTATCCACCACCTCAAAAGCGGCGGTTTTTTGTCCCTCTAGGCGGTAGGGATTAATGGAGTTTACCAGAGTCACCGGATAGGTTGCCGCCATTTGGCGCACAATCTCCAAAGCCTGATCAAAATTACCTTCAATGGCAATGACTTCCGCTCCATAGAGGAGAGCCTGAGCTAATTTGCCCTGGGCAACATAGCCTTCGGGCACCAACACATAGGCGCGCAATCCCGCTCGGCGAGCATAGGCAGCGGCCGCGGCGGAGGTATTGCCGGTGCTAGCGCAGATCACAGCTTCAGCCCCCGCTTCCTTAGCCTTAGAAATGGCCATCGTCATGCCGCGATCTTTGAAACTCCCCGTGGGATTAAGGCCATCGTACTTAACATAGACGGAGACATTGCGGCCAATACGGGCGGCAATTTGGGGCACTGGAATCAAAGGGGTATTGCCCTCATAGAGCGTCACCACTGGCGTGCGATCGCTGACGGGTAAAAAGGCACCGTAGGCGTGAATCAGGCCATGCCAAGCAGGACGGATGGGGGGGGGCAGAAAGTGTTACAGGCACAGGTACGTAGTCAAGAAAGATGAATAAATGAATTTGAGGCTGAGGATAGAGTGCAGCCACGCAGTAGGATAATTTTAGCGATCAGGGGTTGCACTTGCCAATTACTGCCCTAGGGGAGAACTACACGATGCGCCTAATTTTGATCCGCCACGGTGAAGCTGTTGGGAATGCTTCAAAGGTCATGCTGGGACGGCAAGATGTGCCCCTCACCGAACGGGGACGGCAGCAAGCCCTTGCCCTGCGGGAAAAACTCCCACCGCCGAATGCCATTTACACCAGTCCACTGCAACGCTGCCGCGATACGGCGACACTAATGAACCCCTGTCCTGACTTGAAGATTCAAGAGCTAGCGGAGTTGATTGAAATTGATCAGGGGATTTTCACAGGCCTCACATGGGCACAGGCTCAAGCGCAGCATCCCGACCTCTGTGCAGAACTGGAGGAAAGTGATTACCTGATTCCAGTCCCCGAGGCAGAGTCCATGGCCATGGCTTGGCAGCGGGCAAAACAGGCTTGGAAAAAACTGCGGCGTCACAGCGATGAGGACTGCGTTTGGTGTGTTAGCCATGGCGGCTTTCTGCAGTGTCTCATTAGCGTTGTGCTGGGGAGCGATCGCCTATGGGGAATAGAAATCCCGCCCGCAGCTTGGTTTGACTTCTCAGTACGGGTGGATCTGGATGGTCGCTTTGAAGCAGAAAATATCCACTGGTGGCGCATTAATACCTTCAATGGCTGTCCTTAAAAAACACCACCCCTTCTTGCCAGAGGTTTTGGCGAGTAAAATCACTTCTTCTTAATTGAGCGCCTGCGGAATCATTAACCAACAATTGGCGTTATCAACGTTAGCAGAAGTGTTGAATCCTGTAACAAAACTTAATACTCTCAGCCTGCGTCGAGCGGATGCGAGAGGCCACAAGTAACTCTGGCTGCCAATCAAAGCTGTAATCCACTATTGAACACCTGTATTCCTGAGCGATTCAGGCGATAAAACAAGGCGCTCATGCTGTTCAAGTTGGGGTCTAGAACATAGGTCAGCCGGATTTTGCCCAGCAGTTGTGAGTGCCCCACAGGAGAGTCGCAAGGGCTGAGGTGTTTGAGGATAGACTTGACAATACTTGCCAAAGAATGCAACAATGTTTTTTGTTCTTATTTTTAAGGGAAAATACACTACTTCTTCCTTTTTTTCTCGTCTCTCAAGCTATCGCTCAACACTTCTGTACCTGCCCTATCCTAAAAAGGGAGCAACCGAGAAAAAAGCAATGGCAAAAGCAGTTTGGAAAGGCGCCACCTTGGCCGAGAGCGATCGCTATGAAGTGGTTGAAGGCAATGTTTATTTTCCACCAGAGACGATTAATCAGGTCTATTTTCAGCCCAGCGACACCCACACCGTTTGCGGTTGGAAAGGCACAGCCAGCTACTACCACATTGTGGTCAATGGGGAAGTAAACTGTAATGCGGCGTGGTACTACCCCGATCCGCAGCCGGCGGCGGCCCATATCAAGGGCTATGTGGCGTTTTGGCGAGGGGTGCAGGTGATCCGCTAAGGGGAGGAATCCCTGCGCGGTTGAGAATTTCCGGAATCAAATCCTCACGGCGCACCGCCATTAAGTGCACCCCTTGACAAAGTTCCCGTGCCTGTTGGACTTGTTCGGCAGCAATGCTCATCCCTTCGTCGAGGGGATCAGCGGCGGCAGCGAGGCGGTCAATAATATGCTGGGGAATTGAAGCCCCCGGCACGACTCGATTGATAAATAGAGCATTTTTGGCAGATTTGAGAAGAAAAATCCCCGCCAGAATTGGCCGACCACAGCCGGCGGCAATCCGATCCATAAATTTAGCGAGCCGCTCAAAGTCTGTAACTAACTGAGTCTGGAAAAACTGGGCACCGGCAGCTAACTTGCGTTCAAACCGTTGTTGGAGACCCGACCAACTGGCAGACTGGGGATCAACGGCTGCTCCTGCAAAAAATTGGGTGGCGCCATCGGGTAAAGGCCGATCTTCGCTATCCACCCCTTGATTCAGTTGGCCAATAATGCGCAAGAGCCGTACAGACTCCAAATCAAAGACAGGTTTGGCTTGGGGATGATCGCCCGCCTTGACAGGGTCACCTGTAAGTGCCAAAATATTATGTAAACCAAGAGCAGCAATCCCCATGAGATCGGCCTGCAGGGCAATGCGGTTGCGATCGCGACAGGCCATTTGACAAATGGGTTCAAATCCCTGCTGTTGGAGTAAATAGCAGCTGCCCAGGAACTCATTCGCAACACTGCACGACTACCATCGGTGACATTGACAGCATGAACTCGCCCCTTGAGATGGGCTGCTTGGCGCAACATCGTACTGGCATCTCTACCCTTGGGGGGGCAGACCTCTGCAGTAATTAGAAACTCACCCCGCTGACAGGCAGCTTGAAAACGCGAGACGGACAAGGAAATAGCTGGAGCGCGACTAGGCAACTATCATACCCTTCCTAGGCGGCCAAGTGGGCAGTTACCGTCTGCACCAAGGTCTCTGTCCAATAGTCAGCCAGACGCTGCTGCTCTGCCTCCACCATGATGCGAATGACGGGTTCTGTGCCAGAAGCACGCACCAAAACTCGTCCGCGATCGCCCATGTCTAGTTGGGCTTTGGCAATCATCTGTTGCAGAGGTTCACACTCTTGCCAGTGGAGTCGCCGCTGCCGGTCTTCAACGCGGACATTACGAAGAATCTGAGGATAGGGGGTGAAACTTTGGTCGCGCAGTTGTGCTAGCGAGAGACGGGAATCTTGGACAAGGGTTGCTAAGTGTACTGCTGTGAGCAGGCCATCTCCACCGACACTATAGTGACGGCAGAGAATGTGTCCCGACTGCTCTCCCCCCAGCATGGCACCGTGGCGCACCATTTCCGCATGGACGTATTGATCGCCCACCGCCGCCCGCACCAGTTGTCCACCCCGCGCTTGCCAAGCCCGTTCAAAGCCCAAGTTAGACATGACCGTAGCCACAATTAAATCCTTCGGCAGTTGGGCCTGGGCCTGGAGGCGTTGTCCCCAAAAGTAGAGGATGTAGTCGCCATCCACCACCCGTCCTTCACTGTCCACCGCCAGCACGCGATCGGCATCCCCATCAAAGGCAAATCCCATAGCGGCGCGGGTTTCACGAACAGCCTGCTGCAATGGCTCTAAATGGGTCGAACCACAGTTGACATTAATGCGATTGCCATCGGCGCGATCGTGGAGAGTAATCACCTCAGCCCCTAGGGCATGAAACACCGTAGGCGCCACTGCAACCGCAGAACCCCATGCCAAATCCAACACCACTCGTAGTCCCCGCAGGGGCTGACGCTCCTGAAGGGGTGCTTGCACCGCATGGCGATAGCGCTGGAGTAGCTCTGGGCGATGATGCAGATGCCCCCAATGCTCAGTAGGGGGAAGGGAGAGGCCCGCATTTAAGTGTGCTTCAATTTCTTTTTGTAGATCAGGGCTAAGCTTACTACCATCGCTGCCAAAAATTTTAATGCCGTTATCAGCGGGTGGATTGTGACTGGCGGAAATCATCGCGCCACCCATCGCTTCTGTAGTAGCTGTCAAATAGGCAATACAGGGAGTCGGACACAACCCCACATTCCACACTTCAAAACCAGCCGCAGTTAGCCCTGCAGCCAAAGCCGTTGCCAACATATCGCTGGAGTTGCGGGAGTCTTGGCCAATAATAAAGGGACGGTTGGGGGTATCTGTTGTCTGCCGCAGGACTTCTCCTACCCAATATCCCAAGCTCAAGGCCAAGTTGGGAGTTAGCACATCTCCCGCGCGTCCACGAATGCCATCGGTTCCAAACCGAATCGGCTGCTGCCCGGTCATGGTTAATTCCTCACGCCACACCAATACTCACTATTTTCTAGTCGATCTCCTTGGCTATGCAGGAGGCGATTCTTAACATTAATTTACTTCCTTTGGACTATAGCATCTCTATGATCCTTTGCTGCCGCA
>DVDZ01000081.1 GCA_015296025.1 Thermosynechococcus sp. M46_R2017_013 | reverse complement strand
AGCCGCAAAGTCTTCTAAAATTATCTAAAAAAGGTTAATTATTTTTTTGTTTTGACTCAGCAGACAAGCGTGGATACCCTCCCGTCGGTGCGCATTGTCCTCGTTGAACCCCAAGGGGAAATCAATGTCGGCAGCATTGCCCGTGTGATGAAAATATGGGATTACAGCAGTTGTGGATTGTCCGTCCCCGCTGTGATCCCAAGGGAGAGTTAGCCCATCGCTGGGCAGTCCATGCAGAGGATGTGCTGCATCAAGCCACGATTACGGATTCCCTGACGACGGCTCTAGCCGATTGTCAGCGGATTTTTGCCACGGTGGGGCGAGATGTGGCGGATTTAGCGTTACCCCTTTGGCCTCCCCGTCAAGCAGCACCTCAACTGTTGGCTGTGCCTCAATCGGCACTGGTATTTGGGCGTGAGGATCGGGGACTCACAAATGCAGAATTAGAGTGCGCCCATGGTTTAGTGCAGATTCCTACGGCCAATGCCTATCCATCTTTGAATCTGGCGCAAGCTGTGGCCGTATGCTGCTATGAGTTGTGGTTGACGGCCTCCGACAGTGCGGGCACTTTTCCCCAAGGGACTGCCGTCCCCTTTGAGCGGTTGCAGGGGTTTTATGCTCATTTAGAGCAGGTGCTGCTCCAGATTGGTTTTTTGTATCCCCATACCGCTGCTAGTCGTATGGCCAAGGTGCGATCGCTACTCGGGCGCGCCTACCCCACGGATGCCGAGGTGGCGCTGTTGCGGGGTATGGTTCGTCAGGTGGAGTGGGCGATTCAGCACGCAGCCACGCTCTCTTCAGACACCTTCCCCCTAGGGTAAACGGCATGGTTGCTCAGTCTCGTTCAATGGTTCAGTCTTCTGGTCTTTCCTCACTGTCTCGTCCAGCAACGCTCCCCCGTGCCAATTTGTTCTTAATGGCTTTTCGCTTTGCGGTTAGTGGAGTGGCTCTTGCTGCAATAGTAGGAACGCTATTGTCAGTGTTGCAGCCAGAAGAACAGTCTTTACAGACCACTGCCAGTCAGGCGATCGCCCCCGAAACCACAACGCTCAACCTACCTCCAGAACGCCCCCTGACGACCCTACAACAGCAAATTCAGCAACTGGTTGCCCGTCAACCCAATCTGACGGCGGGGCTGTACTTTTTTAACCTCGATTCCGGAGCCTCCCTCAATGTAGGCGGCGATGCGGTCTTTCCGGCGGCATCTACGATTAAATTTCCAATCCTTGTTGCCTTTTTCAAGGCGGTGGATGAAGGACGAATCACACTTCATGAACGCCTCAGGATGCGTCCAGATCTCATTGCCCCTGAGGCCGGTACATTGCAATACCAAAAGCCAAATTCCCAGTACCCCGCCCTTGAGGTGGCAGATTTAATGATTACCATTAGCGATAACACCGCCACGAATATGATCATTGATCGTCTTGGGGGCGCAGCTGTGCTCAACCAACAGTTTCGGGAATGGGGGTTGGAAAACACGGTGATCCACAATCCGCTACCGGATATGAAGGGCACGAACACCACTAGCCCCCGCGATTTGGCAATGCTGATGCTGAAAATTAGTCAAGGGGAAATTGTCTCGCCCCGTAGTCGCGATCGCCTGCTGGATATGATGCGGCGCACGGTCACCAATACTCTTTTACCCGCGGGTCTTGGCAAAGGAGCCACCATTGCCCACAAAACTGGGGATATTGGTATTGTGGTGGGGGATGCAGGCATGGTGGATATGCCCAATGGCCAACGCTATGTGGCGGCAATGATCGTGAAACGCCCCTACAATGATCCCCGAGGCAGTGAACTCATTCGCCAAGTCTCCCGCATGGCCTACCAAGCCTTCGAGAAAGTTCCCCCTCCTCAGCCTTAGATGTCGCAGCCCCTCCACCGGCTCAAGCCCCACCAGATTGCTGGATTGGGCATTGCCCGCACATTTCAAAATATCCGCCTCTTTCCAGAGATGACTGTTTGGGAGAATGTGCGCATGGGACAGCATCTCCATGTCCCTGCCGGCTTTTGGGCAAACCTCTGGGG
>DVDZ01000002.1 GCA_015296025.1 Thermosynechococcus sp. M46_R2017_013 | reverse complement strand
CCCTGCCCCCGTGCCGCAGCCGCCACCGCCCTCTCCTGTTCCCGTCGTGTCGCAACTCACACCTTCTCCGCCACGGGCACCGCTGACTCCTCCCACGGTTACCCCCCGTCCTAAGGCGAAACCGCCACGGCAGCCGGCGCCCCCCTTACCCGCATTAAAAATTCTCATTAGTGCTGGCTTTACAGGCTTTGAAATGACCGCCTTGGGGCTGATGATTTTTAGTTTGATGACAACTTGGCAGTTGCCTGTGGGTGTGAGTGCAGGGCTAATTGGCGCTTTATTTGCCCTTTTGGTGTTTATGCAGTACAAACGCTTGATTGAATACTGGGAGCAGTTGATCATTGCGGTCATTTCAGGGACAGTTCTCTTTTCTATGCCCCTCTTGCAAGCGGGATTAGGGGGTGTGACAGCGCTACTCATTTGTGGTTTAGTGGGGTTGGGTTGTGTGGTTATGGGCAACATCTTCTTGCTGATTTACAGTATCTTGGCGCGGTTCCTGTAGGAGCAGGGCAATGCAGTTAACGTGGTTGGAGAGCAATACTTGGTTATGGGAGTTGGGTAATACGCGGATTTTGGTTGATCCATGGTTTGTGGGGGCACTGACCTTTGGCAACACGCCGTGGCTGTTTCAGGCGGAGCGATCGCACCCCTGTGCCATACCGACGGATGTGGATTTCATTTTGCTCTCCCAAGGACTCCCGGATCACTGCCATGAACCCACCCTTCGTGCCTGCGATCGCGCCCTACCGGTCATTGCTTCCCCCAGTGCTGCTAAAGTTGCCCAAGCCCTTGGCTTTGAAAGCGTTATTGCCCTCAGCTCTCACCAAATCCACACGTACCGCGATCTGACGATCCAAGCCACGAAAGGCGCCAGTATTAACCCCGGTCAACAGGAAAATGGTTATGTTTTACGCTGTGGCAATCAAACCCTTTACTATGAACCCCACGGTTGCCATGATCCGTGGCTGCGCACCTATAGCAAGGTGGATGTGGTAATTACGCCCCTTTTGGATGTCTGTTTACCCATAGTCGGCGCGATTCTCAAAGGGGGCAAGACGGCATTGAAATTGGGGCAATGGCTTCAGCCTAAGGTGATGATCACCACCGCTGGCAATGGTACCCTCCGCCTAGAGGGATGGCTACCGCGACTGCTCTCAGTTCGGGGAACCCTTGAGGAACTGCAAGTGTCGTTTCAGCAACTTGGCTTAAATACCCGTTTGGTGGAACCAGTGGCCTACACTCCCTTTGTTCTTCTGGCTGAGGTCTAGGGATGCGACGCTGGCTGCGGCCTTTGATTCTCTTTTGGCGGGGGGCAATTCTTCTACTTCAGGACAATCAGCGGTTTTTGCAGTTGCTCGGCCAGATGGAGGGGGTTGCAACCCGCGTGTTGGCAATCGGGATGTTGATTGTGGTCATTGTCGCCATTGTTGATTTGGGACGGATTTTGGCCACAGAGTTGCTCTCACCACCGCTGGGTCAATTTAGCCTTGAGCTGGTGAAAATTTTTGGTTTATTTCTCAATGTCTTGGTTGCCTTAGAGATTCTTGAAAATATTACCGCCTACCTGAAAACCCATGTCTCCTCGCAAATTGTGGAGCTGGTGATTGTTACGTCCTTGATTGCCATTGCCCGTAAACTCATCATTCTGGATATTAGTCAACCGGAAACTGTGGCCAAGCTCTTGGGGCTGGCGATCGCCATTTTGGCTTTGTCTGCCAGTTACTGGATTGTGCGTCGTCTAAACTACCGGCGGCGTCCCTGAAGGATACACTTGCTCACGGTAGGCTTGCGCCTGTTCTAAGGCTGTTTGCAGTTGCTCCCAGTTCTCCTGCTCCACTTGGCGAATGAGATCATCAAGAATGGCACGGTAGTGGATTAAACAATGGCGCACTGCCGCCCGGTTATATTCCGCCATCATTCGTCCCAGTTCTGGGTTGCCGCCCCCAACACGACTGGTATCGCGAAAGCCGGAGCTGGCCAACTGCTGCGCCAGCCTCCGAATCGGCTCATTGGCTTCTTGGGCATTAGCAAGAATCAGTGCCGCACTCACCAGTACAGGAAGGTGGGAAATCCAAGCAACGGCGCGATCATGATCCGTGGGGGTAGCATAGAGTAGCTTTGCTCCTAAATCGTTGACTACGCCAGCAACACAGTCAATGGCCGCACTTGGCGTGTAGAGGGTTGGGGTGAGAACATAGGGAGCATTCTCAAACAGATGGCTTGCGCCGCTTCAATGCCGGACTCTGCGGTACCGGCCATGGGGTGACCACCGACATAGTGTGGCCAGAGTTGTTCAAGGGCGGGGACAATTTCTCCTTTGACGGATGCCACATCCGTCAGAACCGTTTCTCGACTGAGATAGGGGGTAATGTCGAGAGCTACACTGAGAATGCTGCCAATGGGAGGACAAAGAAATACCAGATCAAGGGCACGCAAGATTTCTGGCTCCGTGCTGCCCCGGTCAATGGCACCCTTGGCGATCGCCCGCTCACAGGTTTGCGCTCGCCGACTCAGCCCAACCACATAGTGACCCTTTGCCCGCAGATCAATGCCTAAGGAACCACCAATGAGTCCCAGCCCTACAATGCCAATCCGCAACATATTGTTCGTGAACTTGAATACCTTTACGATTGTGACACTGATTGTTGTGCTCAAATTGCTCAACTCTGTAGAGAGCAGTGCAGGTCTGTGCCGATGGGCCATCATCACATTCCCCAGGGCACGGAGCCGGTACAGACATGGTAGGCATGGGCAAAGCCAGTGTTACAGTCACTTAGGGCCAGTGGGATGGGACTACAATACTGCAACTCAGAGGCCAGCTACGCAAAATTTTCCGGTCGAACATTGCGATTCCCAGCAAATAAACATCCCTAGACTATGAGGCGAAGGGTCACCAAAATGAGCAGGGTCGGTTCAAGGGCAATGCCAGTGGGGGCACAGCGGAAATGATGCCAAGGGCTTTGCCCCGTTGATCTTGTCCTAGCAGGGGGAGTGCCACATTGACAATGCTGACATCAATCGTAAACATAAACATAGGTAGAGCAAGGGAGCTGCCCACAGCAATCCACCGGCGATGCTGTTTTGAGACCGGGCTTGCCATGGGTGAAAAAACGACTCATCGGCTCTGGTGTAGTTCGATACAATCAGAATTAAATTCTGTTGCGCTCTAGGCCATCCATGATGAAACGCCTTGCCCATTTGCTTCAGCGAACCCTCACATTCTGTCTTGGCCTTGCCCTTGTCTGGTGCTTGAATAGTGGTACACCGGTGTGGGCAGCAGCGGCTCACCATAGTTTTGTAGCAGCCGCAGTGGAACGAGTTGGCGATGCGGTTGTTCGTATTGATACCGAGCGCACAATAGTGCGCACGCCAGATCCTCTGCTCAGTGATCCCTTCTTTCGCCAATTTTTCCCCGGCTTAGCCTTGCCACCCCAAGAGGATCGGCTGCGGGGTCAAGGGTCAGGGTTCATTATTGATCCCAGTGGCATTGTCATGACCAATGCCCACGTGGTCAGCCAAGCAGATACGGTAACGGTGCGCCTCAAGGATGGCCGAGTCTTTGAGGGAGAAGTGCGTGGCGTTGATGAAGTTTCGGATTTGGCGATTGTCAAACTTAAAGGGGTAACAGAACCGTTGCCAACAGCGCCCCTAGGCGACTCCAGTGAGGTAAAAGTGGGAGATTGGGCGATCGCCGTCGGGAATCCCCTTGGCCTCGACAACACAGTGACATTGGGGATTGTGAGTACGCTCCACCGCTCCAGCGCTCAAGTGGGCATCCCCGATAAGCGTCTTGATTTTATTCAAACGGATGCGGCCATCAACCCTGGCAATTCTGGGGGGCCTTTACTCAATGAAGAGGGGGAAGTCATCGGCATTAACACTGCCATTCGTGCTGATGCAATGGGAATTGGCTTTGCCATTCCCATCAATAAGGCCAAGGTCCTGCAAGCTCGCCTAATTCGCGGTGAAAAAATTCAACACGCCTACATTGGCATTCAAATGACCACCTTTACGCCGGCAATGGCTAGGGAAAACAATGCCAACCCCAATTCCCCAGTGATTTTGCCAGAAGTCAATGGCGTTCTTATCCTGCAAGTTCTGCCCAATACACCTGCGGCAAAAGCCGGTCTGCGCTGGGGAGATGTGATTACAGCAGTGGATGGGGAACCGATTACCAGTGCGGATCAACTACAAAACATTGTGGATAGTGCCGCTGTGGGGCAAGTGCTGAACCTGACAGTTCAACGGGGCGATCGCAGCCAGCGCATTGCTGTACGCACAGCGGAGCTACAGGGAGCCGCCTAATGCCCTTGGGGCTACTGCTGTTGTGGCTCTTTGCCCTTGCAACCCGCTTCTGGGGGTTGACCCGTTTTTCAACCCTAGTTTTTGATGAAGTCTATTTTGCCCGCTTTGGCCGCAACTATCTTGCGGGGGTTCCCTTCTTTGATGCCCATCCCCCTTTGGGAAAATACCTGATTGCCCTGAGCATTTGGCTGGGGGGTGGCTTTCACCCTTGGGGCTATCGCTGGTTAAATGCCCTAATGGGATCGCTGATTCCCGTGGCGGTGGCTGTTTTGGCCTATCTTTTGACCCAGCGATCGCGGGTCGCCCTGTTGTCGGGATACTTCGTTGCTCTCGATGGCCTCTTTTTGGTGGAGTCCCGCTATGCTCTGATCAATGTGCCCCTAGTGCTCTTTGGCGTGGTGAGTCAAATTCTCTGGCTATGGGGGTTGCGCTACAGAGGTAGGGCGCGATCGCTCTGGTTAGTTGCTGCTGGCATTGTCTTTGGCGCCTGTATTGCTGTGAAGTGGAGTGGCTTGGGCTTTCTGTTGGGAGTAGGTTTGTTCTGGCTGCTCCAGCGGCAGTTACCACTGTCTGCGGAGTGGAAAACGACATATCAAACAACCTATGAGTGGTGGCAGATGTGTCTGCTTCTACCCCTTGTCACGTTTGTTGTCTATACGCTCCTCTGGTGGCCTCATTTGCAGTTTCATCCCCACCAAAGCCTTCTGGAGCTGCATCGGCAAATGTTTGACTTTCATCGCAGCGTTGCCAGTACAGCCCATCCCTACTGTTCCCCTTGGTGGTCTTGGCCGCTGCTGCTGCGTCCGATGAGTTACTTTTTTCAAAAGGTGCAAACCCTCAGTGAAGCGGTGCCGGTCATTGGCCCGCCCCTACCCCTGGCAGATACGCAGTGGGTTTATGCCGTCTATGCCCTTTTTAACCCCCCCCTCCTGTGGCTGGGTACCTTGGCGGCGTTGGCACTTTTTCCCCTAGGATTGACCCCCCTCGCCGGCCGCTTTGTACTCTTGAACTATGCTGCCAATCTCTTGCCCTGGGCACTTGTAAGCCGCTGTGTTTTTATCTATCACTACCTCCCTGCTGCTCTCTATAGCTTTATGGCCTTGGCTTTAGTCTGGGAAGCCAGCCACGCTTGGGGAGTTTGGGCACGCTGGGCACGCCTTGCTGTCCTAGGAGGGGTTCTTGGGGGCTTTCTCTACTGGCTTCCCCTGTATTTAGGGCTACCCGTAACGCCCCAAAGCTTTTTTAGACGGATGTGGTTGCGTTCTTGGATTTAGCTCATCGGCGGGAAGCCCCGCGCTCTCCCGAAGGGAAATCTTGCTGCTCAATGTACCGCTGCGACCGCCCCACCACTGGCAATCCATAGCACTTGTTCAGCCACAGCCTGCCACTAAAGACAGACTTCAGACAGTTTTGCTGACGCTGGGAGAGCTAGGTGATCGGTCGCGAAGGTCAAAAGACTGGGGAAGCCCGCCCTCTACGCGCAGCGTGAGGGCCGGGAGTATGTCATTTGTTCAGTTGCACGTTCCAGAGGCGGGAGGTTTCGAGGCGATCCAACCACGTTTCGTAGAAGGCACGATTGGCAGCTTGCTCTTGGGGGTCAGTGGTCGTCCAAGGATAGGGGGCAAGAGCAGTGATTGCTGCTGTAGTGACGCAAAACATTGACTTTTGGAAGCTCTGGCAGATTTTCACCCGCAAATCGCCTTCTCCCCGACCGTGGCGGCGATAGAACTCCAGTAGATAGGGGGGGAGATAGTGGCGCATGTCCTGCATTAGGAGGGTGGGGGGAATGCCGGCAGCACCCGTGGGAATGGGATCTGCAAAGAGGGCACCATAACTAAACTCTGCTTGATCTCGGGAAATTTGCTGGGCTTGGGCGTTGAAGGAAACCAAGCCAAAGAAGGGAGTGCCCCGCAGGAAGACCGCTTCGATGTAGGGAATGGCCGTGTCGGCTAAAAAGGTAAGGTTGGCACTGCGGGGGAGGATATCGTAGGTTTGACCGTGGATTTTGACACTGTAGGTAATGGGGCGATGCGCCTCGGCAATTAGACCGGCGCGAATGTGATCCACCACATCGGGAATACTGTGAATCTCACCCGCCTCGGAGCGATCGCTCAAGGTTAGAAAGATGGGATACATCACTGTCCAAAACTGCCCCAAGCCACTGTAGTAGCAAAGCATCCGCACCATTTCCAGCAAAAACTCTGGAAAAAGCTGATTCAGCAGTTGCATCAGGGGATTGCCCCGCAGTTTGGCCGCAATTGCCTTGCCGGCTAATTGGCGAAATTCTGCCGAATCCAAGAAGGCATCAAGACCGCCACCCCCGTGCCACATCATGGCGCGCATGCAGTATTCGGCATACTCATAGTTAATGCGGTCGTGCCACCAGTGGCGCAGTAGCTTGGGAATGGTAATTTCACCATTGAAGTATTTGAAAAAGGGAAAGAAAACAAGAAACTGCCGCTCACTAATGTCACAGAGGTTTTCGGCGTAGGCTTTGAGTACTACTCCATAGCTTTTGAGAATGCCCACCACTTCCATGACATGGGTTGGCGAATCCGGCAACAAGGCTTGACCCCGGAGCAGTCGCTCTAAAATCACAGCCCGCAAATCAGGATAGTAGGAGGTAGGCATCGGACGAAGCAATGTCATAGGGTGGGCAATGTCACAACAGTAGGGGTTAGCAAATCAACCGTGCTCTTGCTCCAGTGAATCAACCAGTTGGGAGCAATTCCTAACATTAAGATTAGCGTGGCCAAGATTAGGCTGGGCAGGCGATCGCCCCAAGCAACTGCCGGTAAATCCGTTAGCTCATTGGGCAGACGACCAAAAAAGACGCGGTTCACCAGCAACAGAAAATACACTGCTGTCAAGCCTGTCCCCACCATACACAGGAGCGTCTGTACCGGAAAGGCAAGAAAACTACTGCGAAAGATCAAGAACTCGGCAACAAAGCCAACCATACCGGGGATGCCGCCACTGGCCATGACACCGACAATCATTAGGCTGCCAATTAGGGGTAAACCCCGCTCTGGGTTCAGTAATCCCCGTAGCACCTCAATATTGCGACTGCCGGTTTTTTCATAGACAACCCCCACCAGTAAAAAAAGGAGGGCGGAAATTAGCCCGTGGCTCATCATTTGGGCAATGGCTGCCAGAATACTCAAGGGTGTGGCCGTTGCAGTGGCTAAAAGGACAAACCCCATGTGTCCAATAGAACTGTAGGCCACCATTTTTTTCATGTCCGTTTGGGCGATCGCCATTAGGGAACCGTAGAGGACGCTGACCACCGCCCACGTGGCCAACAGGGGCGCTAAGACCTGCCACGCTTGGGGGAATAACTGCACGCCAAAGCGCACCAGCCCATAGGTACCCAGTTTGAGGAGTACCCCTGCTAGCAGAACTGAAATGGGAGTGGAGGCTTCAACGTGGGCATCAGGTAGCCAAGTATGGAAGGGCACAAGGGGAATCTTGATGCCAAACCCCACCAAAATTAGCCCCAGCAAAATAAGTTGTGAACTGAGGGGCAAGAGGGTGGATAACTGGGGGTCAAAGTCAAAGGAAGGGGCATGGGCAAGCCACACTAGTCCTAGGAAGCCGGCTAGGAGCAGCACCCCGGAAACTGCCGTGTAAATTAAAAATTTTGTGGCTGCATAACTGCGCCGTGCCCCACCCCAAATAGCAATCAAAAGATAGAGGGGAATCAACTCCAATTCATAAAAGAGGAAAAAGAGCAGCAAGTTGTCGGCCAAAAAGGCGCCACTGACACCAGCATTCAACAGCAGGACTAGGGGGTAATACAACCGAGGACGGGGCAGATTGACAGAAGTGGCCAACAGGGCAATCAATGTTAGGAAGTTATTTAAAACCAATAGCGGCAGCGACAGGCCATCCACACTTAGGCGGTAGCTCAACCCCAGTGGCTCTAGCCACGGCATCACCTCTATTAATTGTGGCGCCGCATTACTCGGATCAAAAAGGCGAGCGATCGCAAGACTTACCACAAGGGCGATCGCCATCACCACAGCGGCTAAACTGCGGTAGGTGCGCCCCAAACTCTCAGCAGGCAACAGACTTAGGCCAAGGGCACCGAGCAAGGGCACCCAGAGGAGGAAACTCAACAGCGGCGTTACAGCAGTAGCCATGCGATCGCCCCCCCAAGGATAGCCACACCAATAAATACCAGCAGTAAATAGGCTTGGGATTGACCACTGGCACTGTATTTCAGCAACTCACCCCCGACAAGGGAGGCCACACCCGTGGTATTCACAATTCGATCCACAATGTGGCGATCCACCCAAGCACTCAACTGCGAGAGGGAACGCACTGCCCAAACCACGGTATAGCGGTAGAGTTCCTCAATGTAGAAGTCGTAGGCCAGCAGATCCTGCACAAAGCGCAAGAGTACCCTAATGGAGCGCGTCCAACTGCGCTTAAGGGTCACAAATCCACCCAGAAGAATCCCCATCAATCCAGAGACTACCAAAAGCGCCACCATCCCCCAGTCAATCGTTGTCGGCAGCAACTGCACCCGCTGCAAAATAAAGGGCACCAGTAAATTTAGAATACTCAAGGTTACCATTGGCACCGCCAGCGGCCAATGCACCTCAGGGGCACGGCGGGTTTTAGGTTGAGCAGACCCTAGGAAGACTAAGCGAAAAACACGGGTAAGGTTGACCGCCGTCAGTACATTCACAACTAAAATCACCCCCACCAGCCAAGGCATCGCCTGCCAGTAGTAGTCAATGCCGCGATAAAACGACCAAAAGGCGCCAAGGGGTAAACACCCAATTAGGGACAGCCCACCAATGACAAAGGCCGAACTTGTGGCTGGCATCCGTCCCCCTAGGCCACCCAATTCCGTCAAATCTTGACAGTTAGTGGTCATAATCACGTTGCCAATACTCATAAAAAGTAGGGCTTTGGCGATCGCGTGGGTCAGCAATACAAACAGGGCAAAATCTGTCCAATTCGTACCAACACCAATGAAGACTAGTCCCAGATACGCACTCGTCGAGTGAGACAGTGCACGTTTAATGTCAATTTGGGCAATGGAGACAAGCGATTCACTAATGGCCGTCACCGCACCAATGAGAATCAACAGCACATTTGCCCCCGGACAAGCCACAAGAATCGGTTGCAGCTTAATCAGGATATAGGCACCCGCAGCCACCACCACCGAATTCCGCATGATTGAGGCAGGGTTAGGGCCTTCCATTGCTTCATCTAGCCAGAGGTGTAAAGGCACTTGGGCACATTTCCCCGTAGGACCAGCAGTGAGAGCCAGACCCAGTAAAAAGCCCCAACCCGGCGGTAAGTTCACCTGTTCTGCCCATTCATAGAGATCGGGAAAATCATAGCTGCCCGCAAGGCTCCCCACAGCAACAACCCCCATCAGCAGGAGAATATCCCCTACCCGTTTCGTGAGAAAGGCATCCCGTGCAGCTTTGACCACGAGGGGCTGAGCATACCAAAACCCAACGAGCAAATACGTTGAGAGGGTCAGCATCTCCAGTAGCCCATAGCTAAGCAGAAGTGAATTACTAATGGCAATGCCACTGAGGGCTGCTTCAAAAAAGCCCATGAGGGCAAAGAACCGCGCCATGCCCCAGTCCTTTTCAAGGTAACCAAGGGCAAAAATTTGTGCCAAGATACTCAGCCCCGTCACCAGTTCCATTGCCCCAGTGGTGACACTATTGACCAGAATCGAAAAGGAGAGGTCTAGACCAGGCGCTTGCAGCCAATGCCACACAATTGTTGTGGTGGCGCCACTGCGAGTTTGTTGCAACAGAAAAAAGCCATGGACAAAGGCAGCAACGGTCATGAGCAGGTTAAAGTAGGCAGCCGGTCGAGGGCCAGTGCGCCGCACATAACCAGTGGCCCAAGGCAATGTTAGGGCTGCACCCACCAAACCATAACAGGGCACCCACCAACTGGTTTCTAAAAGTGAATTTGGCATGGCAAAGATAAATCTTGGCGGTTGATAGATTTTGCAACAATCCTCTTTTCGTGTATTTATTTTACAGGCTGACGTTCCGCAGCGGTTTTGAGCCAAATCAATCATGGGACAAGGGTTTAGTCTAAGGAAAGTTGCTCAAGGGGGGCGATCGCCCCTCCTAGGCACTGTCCTAGCGGAACCTTCACTCTAGCCCAGACGAGGGGTCAGCGGGGAAGGGTTACAGCGGCTCAACCCGCAGCAGCAGGCGTAGGGATAGAAATTCTCAAAACAGGGGGCAATGCCGTAGATGCTGCAGTGGGTCTTAGCTGCAGGCACCCCCGGCACCGTTGCTGGTTTAGCCACTTTGCACCAACGCTACGGTCAACTGCCTTGGCCTCAAGTGGTGATGCCTGCCATTCAGGCGGCTCAACAGGGATTTGCCGTCACCTCCTGCTATCGGCAGTGGGCGCCAATGCGCCAATCTGTTCTTCAGCAGGATGCCACCGCTGCGCGCATTTTCCTCAGGTATGGTCAAGTTCCCCCCTTGAGCCCCCTCATTCGGCAGCCAGAGTTGGCAAAAACTTTAGGGGCGATCGCCCGTGACCTCAAAAGCTTTTATCAGGGCTGGATTGCTGGCGCGATCGCGGAC
>DVDZ01000047.1 GCA_015296025.1 Thermosynechococcus sp. M46_R2017_013 | reverse complement strand
ACCGACTGTTGTTCATGACACAGCCTTTATGAGCGCTATCTTTAAGTTAAATTGAATTAGTATCAATACCCTTTGGCGCTAAAGTCCAATGTCAGGGGAATCTCTACCCGCTCAATATGGGTGCGAAATGTGCCATCGGCGCATAACCATAGATGGCGAAAACCCGGGCCAATGGGTTCAAGGGAAAATTCAGGGGCGCGAGGCAAAAACTGGATACAGGTGGAAGGGCAACCTAGATACGTTACCCCTTGCCGCTCTGTGGCAAATTCTTGATGGATGTGACCAAAGAGAACAAGTTTCACCTGCGGATGGCGATCGAGAACGGCAAAAAGATGCTCAGGGTTCTGTAGGCGGCTACTGTCGAGCCAAGGGGCACCGGTCTTAAAGGGGGGATGGTGCAGGGCAATGAATGTGGGGCGATCGCCGGTGCGACTCAAGGTCTCCTCTAGCCAACTTAAAATCTCAGGACTCAATTCACCATGAACTTTACCATCCGCTTGGGAGCTGAGGAGCAGGCCTTGCCAAGTGCCAAGGGTGATCTGGCGATCGCCCCTCAGCGGCAGACGTTCAAGCGCCGGCAGCATTGCCCTTGGTTCATCATGATTGCCGGGAATCCAATATACAGGACAGGTGAAGTCCCCAAAGGCAGTGGCCAAACGGTCGTAGGTGGTGGCAACGGGTTCTTGGGCCAAATCTCCCGTCAGTAGGAGGGCATTGGGAAACTGAGGGCGAATTGCATCTAAAACAGCAGCTAGGGATTGAGCTGTGGGCAGACCAAGGAGTCTGCCTTCCTCTGTGGCAAATAAATGCAGATCGGATAACTGGATCAAGTGAATGGGTTGATTCATAAACTTGCTGGGGGCTGGTAACGCTGCGGCTCGCAGACTCAGGCTATTTCATCTGATCAACCACCTTAACGCTGACAGAAGTTGCCGATTCACGCAAGCGAGTGGGTAAGGGGAGTTTGAGAGCTTGGCGCTGATTGATCATGTAAATGCTAATGAGAGTCAACCCCACCCCCACCAACTGAATTTGACTGAGGGTTTCGCCCAAAATCCAATGGCCAAAGGTGAGGGCAAAGACTGGTGTGAGAAACGTCAGGGCACTGAGACTGGTGAGGTTTCCCTTTGCAGCAAAATAGAAAAAGACACCGTAGGACAGTGCACTGCCAAAGAGGGTCGCATAGCCAAGGTTGAGGACATCGGCCCAATGTAGGGTTGCCCAGGGGGCGGGAGTATTGAGACTCGGCCAGAGCAATAGGGGTAGCCCCCCCAAGACCATGTGCCAGCCTGTAGCGACAACGGGATCCGCATAGCGTGTCAAGGGACGCATGAGAATTGTCCCCACTGCCATTGAGAGGGCAGCCAAGAGCATCCACAGTTCACCCCGCTGCCACCACTGTCCCCAAGGAATACCTTGCCATGCGCTCGGTTCATGGAGCAAAGTCAACAGATCATCGCCTAGACCAATGCCACTAATGCCCACTAAGCCAAGAAATAGCCCCAGCCAACCCCAACCACCAACTTGCTCTTGATACAGCCAGCGAGACAGCAATGCCACCGCCAAGGGTTGGGAGTCAATCATTACAGAGCCAAGCCCTGCCCCAGTGTTCGCTAAGCCTGTGGCCAGAAACCCCTGAAATAAGAAACCATCCACAAGAGCAAAAAGACTAATCCATCCCCAGGCCCGCAAACTATTGGGTTGGGGTTTACCGAGGGCGATCGCCACTGCTAAAACCAGAAGGCCTGCGGGCACAAGGCGTACACCGGCAACCCACAGCGGCGAGGTGTGGGGCATCACCTCTTTCATAGCCACCATGGCAGTTCCCCAAAAGAAAAAGGGAGAGATTAAAATTAAGCGTTGCCAGAGTGCGGTCACAGGCGTTGCAAAATCAGGAGAAATGTTAAGGATTATTGCGATTCATATCCTTAAATTATAATCCTGCCGTGGAAAACGGCAACTTGAGAAGGGAATTGCCAAGTTGATTTGCTATAACAAGTTCTAACGACTTCCCTAGCATCCGAGGGAAATGATAGGCAGTGGGTGAGGAGCCGCAGCAGGACATGAAAGTACTAGAGGTTTGGCAACGGTGGTTCCGGCGGGTTCCTAAGTCAGCGGAGCTAGCGATCGCCCCTATGGAGACAACAACCACTGAATCTCTGCCCGCCCGTTGGCAAACCTACTGCCAACGACTTATGGCATATGAGGGGTGGCCTTGGCTCATCCCCTTTTTAATCTCCGGGGCAACCCTGATGACCGCCACTGCTTGGCTATTGGTTTTACCCCCCTTGCCCGATTGTCGTCACCCCAGCCTGATTATGAGCGAGGGCGATCGCCTCTACTGCGCCGATCAAGCAGCCCTCCACGGCAACTTACCCTCTCTAGCTCAAGCAATTGAAACGGTCAGTCAATGGCCAGAAGATCACCCCCTCTTTCCCCAAGCTAAGCGGCGTGTGGATGAGTGGTCAGCCGCCCTATTGGTGATTGCCCATCAACAGTTAAGCCAAGGCAATATTGACCTAGCCACCTTGCTTTTGCAAAAAATCCCCACCACCGCAGCGGCCTACTCCCAAGCCCAAGAGCTGCTGACTGCAACAAATGTGGGAGAAGGGGGGAACTTACTGGCCACGGCTGAGGCGGCGCTGCGCCAGCAGGATTGGGGATTGGCATTGCTGCAAGTGAAATTAATGAATCAATTGGCCACCGACTACTGGCGCGAACAGGCACAAAAGCTCTCGGCGCGCATCTCCCAAGAACAGGATGCGTGGGTACAACTGGTGCAGGCACGGGATTTGGCGGCTTGGTTAACGGCCAATGAACTAGCAGAGGCGGTGATGCTGGCTCTAAAAATTCCCCCACAGGCGGTTGTCTATTCCCAGGCCCAGGCGGATATTCGCCGTTGGATTCCCAAAGTGTTTACCTATGCAGAGGAACGCTTGGCGACAGGCGATCGCGAGGGCGCTTTAGCCCTGATTGAGAAAATTGCCCCAGCTCTTGATGTTTCCTACCACGATCGCCCAATTGTCATCTTGGGTCAGGCCAAAGCTCTTGCAGCCAAGGGCACAGTTTTGAGCTACTGGGAGGCGATTGCTCGGGTGCAGCAAATTCCCAGCACCGATCCACTTTATGAATCGGCTCAAGCTTACCTCAAAAGATGGCAGCAACAGTTACGTAACCGGCAGCATCTTCAGTGGGCCTCGTGGCTTGCTAGTTCCCGTCTGCGCTGGGGGTATGCATTGGCCATTGCTCAAGCTCGGCAGGTGTCCCTTGGTCAGCCGGAACGGGCTCAAGCCCAGGGTTTAATTGCTCTTTGGCAGCGGGATCTGCGCACAATTGATGAGCAGCCCCTGCTCCATGCGGCGATCGCCCTCGCAGAACAGAAACAATACCAAGCTGCTTTGGGAGTTCTCCGATTGTTCCCCGCCAATGCTGTGCTCGCTACCGCAGTGGCCAACTATCGCAACGAGTGGCAAGAGAAACTCGAAGAAATTGAGGATCGTCCCATTTTGGATCGAGCCATTCGTTTGGCCCAGGAAGGCAAACTTGAGGAAGCCATCCAAACCGCTGAGCAAATTCGTCGCGATCGCGCCCTCTACCGTGCAGCCTTGAACAAAATTTGGCAATGGGATTACGAATTGAGCCTGCGTCAACGGCAGCAAGCGATTCCCACAATTCCCTGGTGGGAAAGCCCCCCCCAGTGTCCCTAAACGTACCTCTGAACAAGCAGCCGAGCCAGAATCATCTGCCCCGGCAACACCGACGCCAGAGGCCACCATCCCTGCAGCCGCACCGGAAGCCTCTCCTAGATCTACGCCAACACCTGAGACCGCGGTTGCTCCTGCCAGTCCTTCACCTACACCGGAAGGTCCTGCTGCTCCTACGCCGATACCTGTTCAACCCCCACTAGCGGAATCCGAACCAATGGCTACCCCCTAGCGATCGCTGGTCATCGTAAATCGTAAAATAGAGGCTCTGTGCAGTATCGGTAGCCCAGCTATGCGCCTCTCGCAAATGCTCTTTGTTACGCTTCGCGATGATCCAGCGGAAGCAGAAATTCCCAGTCACAAATTATTGCTGCGGGCGGGATATATTCGACGGATTGCCAGTGGCATCTATAGCTACCTGCCCCTGATGTGGCGAGTGCTGCAAAAAGTCAGTGCTATTGTCCGCGAAGAAATGAATCGCAGTGGCGCCCTGGAATGTTTGCTGCCGCAATTGCAACCCGCTGAGCTCTGGCAAGAGTCCGGGCGCTGGGATACCTATACCAAGGCTGAGGGGATTATGTTTTCCTTGACGGATCGTAGCCAGCGACAGTTAGGACTAGGCCCTACCCATGAAGAGGTCATCACCACTCTTGCCAAGGACTTAATTCGCTCCTATCGGCAGTTGCCCGTTCACCTATACCAAATCCAAACAAAATTCCGCGATGAGATTCGACCGCGATTTGGGCTGATGCGGGGACGGGAATTCATTATGAAGGATGGCTACTCCTTCCATGCTGATGTGGCCAGCCTCAAGGAGACCTATCAGCTCATGTACAAAACCTACAGCCGGATTCTCCACCGCTGTGGCCTGACGTTTCGCGCCGTAGAGGCAGATTCGGGTGCAATTGGTGGCTCAGCATCCCATGAGTTTATGGTGCTGGCCGCTGCCGGCGAAGATGAAGTCCTCTATACGGCTGACGGTCAATACGCTGCCAATGCGGAAAAGGCGGTGTCACTGCCCCCAGATCCCCTGCCTACAACTTACAAAAAGGTGGCAACGCTGGAGACTCCCAATGCGGCAACAATTGATGCCCTCGTTGAACAGTTACAGTGCCATCCCAGCCAAATTGTAAAAAATGTGCTCTATCGTGCGGTGTTTGATAACGGACGGATTGGTCTAGTGTTGGTGAGTATTCGCGGCGATCAAGAGGTGAACAGCGTCAAGTTGTCCAACACTCTCACTTCCCTTGCGCCCAACTACGGGGCAAAAAAATTGCTGGATCTGCGGATGGCGGATGCCAATACGGCTCAAGAGTGGGCAGCAACCCCCATTCCCTTTGGTTACATTGGCCCTGATCTAGAGGATGCCGTTATTAAAGCCGATCCCCAGATTATTCCCCAGTGGATTCGCATTGCCGACTGTACCGTGACGGCGTTGCAGCGATTTATTACAGGAGCCAATTGCGATCAACAGCATCGGGTGGGGGTGAACTGGGGCAAATCCTGTCCCCTGCCGGCAATTGTGGCGGATGTGCGCAAAGCCCAAGCCGGCGATCGCGCCTGTCACGATCCCAATCAGTACCTAGAAAGTGCTCGGGGTATTGAAATTGGCCATATTTTCCAATTGGGCACCAAGTATTCTCAGGCAATGAAGGCCACCTACACCAATGAACAGGGGGAAGAGGTGCCGCTGGTGATGGGCTGCTATGGCATTGGTGTTTCCCGCTTGGCACAGGCGGCGGTGGAGCAGCACCACGACGCCCAAGGGATTATTTGGCCACTGGCGATCGCCCCCTATCAAGTGATCATTGTCGTGCCCAACATTGAGGACAGCCAGCAACTGCAAGTGGCCACTGACCTCTATGAGCAACTGCAGGCGGTAGGGATTGAGGTTCTCCTTGACGATCGCAATGAACGGGCAGGGGTGAAATTCAAAGATGCTGATTTGATTGGCATTCCCTACCGGCTGGTAACTGGGCGGGCGATCACCCATGGCGAAGTGGAACTGGTGATTCGCGCAACAGGTGCCAAATCTACCCTCCCCTTGACCGAGGTGGTTCGTTATCTTGAGAAGGAGATCACTCAGCAGTTAGCCCAATGATTCTGAATCCCCAACAGCGCACGAAATTAGATAGCCGTAGCGACGATCTCTTTTATGCGGTGCCCCGCTTTGTGACCCATGTGGATGACTTCTTTCTGGCGCGCCTGACGGATCTTTACCGCCAATACTTGCAGCCGCAAATGCGGATCTTGGATCTCATGAGTAGTTGGGTCTCCCATCTACCCCCAGAGTTATCCTTTGGGGAGGTGGTGGGTCATGGTATGAATGCGGCGGAGTTAGCCCGTAACCCGCGGCTAGATCGTTACTTTGTCCAAGACTTAAACAAAGAGCTGGCTTTGCCCCTAGAGGATGCCAGTTTTGATGCCGTACTCATGGCAGTGTCTGTACAGTATCTACAGTATCCAGAGGCCATATTCACAGAAATTGCCCGTATCCTGCAGCCCCAAGGCATCGTTATTGTCAGCTTCTCGAATCGGATGTTTTTTGAAAAGGCAATTCAGGCTTGGCGAGACGCTACAGAGAGCGATCGCCTACAGTTAGTGCAAACCTACATTAACAGTATTCCCGCCCTCAAGGTGATTAAAACGCATCTACCTCGTCGCTGGTCTTGGCTGGCCTTTACCGATCCTTTTTATGCTGTCGTTGGTCAAAAGCAATCAGCGTGAGGGTCAGAGGCGGAGTCTATGAGCAGTTTCGCGGTGCCCTGCTAGGACTCCTATGGGGTCTAGCTAAGGAGGATGCGAATTTAGCACAGACACTGCCGCAACAATGGCTGCTCCGTGACCAGGGGGATTGGTGCGTACAGCTTCCACAACTGCTCGCCTCATGGGATCAACCCCTAGTTTCAGTGGCCAAAGAGTTGCAAGACATCCAAACCCTGCTGCATGAATACCTAGACGCGGCTTGGGCACCTGAGCCTTTATCTGTCCCCGCCGCCAGAGGGGACATTCTCCGCTATGCCTTGGCGATCGCCCCTTGGGATCTAGAATTAGCTCATCAAATTGTCAGCCAGCAACAAGCGAACGCTGGTCTTTTCTTGAGCTGTCTTTTTGGTGCCTATTGGGGAGCATTGGCCTTACCCCTCGGCGCATGGAAACATTGGACGCCCACAGTGGCTGAAGTTCTCGAGAATGTGATGGCCCAATGGACAGGAGGCATCGGCAACGAAATCCCGCTTGCTCCCAAGGCCGGAGTGACATACTCCTGATCCTCACGCTGTGCGTAGAGGGCGGGCTTTTCCAGTCTTTCGACCTTTGCATTTTATAGTGAGCCGATGCCCTAGGCTCACTTTTTTGACCCCAACATATTGCCGCAAAGTGTTCATTTTCTGGATTAAGCGTACACGCTTCATCCTAAAAACTGCTGAGCTGACAGAGGTCAACGGTGAGGCCGACCACATCCACCTCCTGTTTTGGTGCTGCCCAAGTTCATTCACAACCTGAAGTCTGGCTCTAGTTGCAGGCTGCGGCTGAACAAGTGCCATGGCAAGTCGGTGTTTTGGAATGAGTCCTCGCCAGTGGTGGCGCGGTCACCGTACCCGTCTTGAAGCGGTACATTGAGCAGCAAGATTCCCCTTCGGGGGAGCGCGGGACGTCCCGCCGATGAGCTAAAAGACTAGAGAGGTGGCTGCACTTGGTACATAGCGTTCTAGCCGTGCGCCCAAACCCTGCAACTTGGCTTCCATTTGCCAATACCCCCGATCCAAATGCTGCAAGCCATAGACGTGGGTTTCTCCGTGAGCCGCTAGTCCGGCAACCACCAAAGCTGCTGTGGCGCGTAAATCGGTACCCGTTACGGGGGCACTGGAAAGATGGGGTACCCCTCGAATCGCGGCGTGATTGCCCTTGACACGGATATCAGCACCCATGCGATTCAGCTCAGCCACATGGCCAAAGCGATTTTCAAACACCGTTTCGCTGACCAAACTATTTCCTTCGCTGATGGCCAGCAACGTCATCATTAGAGCTTGCATATCCGTGGGAAAGCCAGGGTAGGGGAGCGTTTCAATATCGGTGGCACGGTAGCGTTGGGCAGGGATAAAGCGCACACGGGTGGGATCGGGAAATTCAACCGTTGCTCCCATTTCCTCGAGTTTAGCAATAACGGGAGTCAGATGACTGGGAATCACGGGGGCAAGGGTAATTGCCGAGCGAGTGACAGCGGCTGCCAAAAGAAATGTACCGGCCTCAATGCGATCGGGAATAATTTCATATTCAGTGCCGTGGAGGCGATCGACCCCCACAATTGTGATTGAATTGGTACCTGCGCCATAGATTTTTGCCCCCATTGCGATACAAAAGTTCGCCAAATCCACCACTTCGGGTTCTTGGGCGGCATTTTCAATTGTGGTTTCCCCCTCGGCAAGGGTGGCTGCCATCATCAGGGTCTCCGTTGCGCCGACACTCGGATAGTCCAAATAAATCCGTGTTCCCTTGAGTTTGGTGGCACTGGCGGTAACAACACCGTGATCAATCGTAACTTCGGCACCCATTGCTTGCAGACCACGCACGTGCAGCTCCACCGGGCGGGCACCAATGGCGCACCCCCCCGGCAGGGGGACGCGGGCAACACCCAACCGTGCCACTAGAGGGCCAATGGCAAAGAAACTCGCCCGCAGTTGGCTAACGAGGCGATAGGGGGGATCATTGGTATTTAAGTCCGTAGCATCAATAGCAATCGTTTCACTCCCGAGGCGTTGTACCTTCACCCCCAATGCTTGTAAAATTTCTCCCAAGCGGCGAATATCAGCTAAATCAGGCACTGCACGCAGAATGGTTGTGTCGGCTGCTAAGAGTGCCCCTGCCATCAACACAAGTGCTGAATTCTTGGCTCCACTAATCCTCACCTCACCCGATAACCGATAGCCCCCCTGAATCTTGAGGTGTGCCTGCTCTGTGGTCAGCGGTGTTGCGGTCGAGGTTAGCATTTTTCACTCTCACAGCCAAAAGAATTCCAAGCGATTATAGCCGATCAGTGCGAATTTTATGCAAAGATGAATCCTATAAATAACTTAGCTATTGGATGGAACATCAAAATCTCAGCGACTTACTGCGGCAAGAGGTCGCCAAACAAAGTCAAACCGCTAGCAAGCGGAGTCGTCAGCAGCCCACTAAAGCAGAACTCGAGCAAGAAGTGGCGACCCTCAAAGCAGCGTTGGTAGCCGCAGAAGCTGAGAAAACTGCTCAGAATACCCAGATAGAGCAATTGCAACAGGAAGTGCAAACGTGGCGCGATCGCGCCCAAGCTTTTGACACAGCCCTTCAGGAACTCCAGGCTCGCCATCAGGCGCTAGAAGCCAAATTTGCAGAAGCCAAACAAGTTATTCGTCAACTGAGTGCAGCTCAGCCCTACCGTTTTGAGGACGTGGGATTTAAGCCCCTTGTCAATGAAATTCCCACCCCCAATCCCAACGCTTCTCACCTTGGGGATGCGGAAATTGGTTGGTTTGATTAGGGGTTGTCCAACAGCTGAGGGCATACTTTAAGAAGATGAAAAAAATGTAAAGGCAGATAAATCAATTATTAAAATTCCCGCAGGGGTAATCTAATGTACATTTCATGAATCTGTATTAGCCTTAAGTTAAGTTACTTCCGATTCCTTCAGAGTCACAGGTTGCATGAATAATTCCGCCACTCCTAAGGGTCATCCTGTTAATTCAGTTTCCCACCCTAGCCCTGCCGCCAACGACGAACCCTGCGATTTGTATATCGAGAGCGATCGCACAGGGATGACAGTACAAACCCTGAAGCGCGCTTTTGTCGATAACCTCCACTACATCCAAGGCAAGGATGCCATGTTTGCTACGCCCTACGATTACTTCATGGCTCTTGCCTACACCGTGCGCGATCGCCTGCTGCATCGGCGGATTAAAACCGCCCAAACCTATTTTGAGCAGGATGCCAAGGTTGTCTATTACCTATCGGCGGAGTTTCTCATTGGTCGCTTACTCTTAAATAACCTGATTAACGTCGGCCTTTACGAGCAAACTAAACAGGCGATGGCTGACTTTGGCCTTGACCTCAACGAACTGATGGAGCGCGAACCGGAGCCGGGGCTAGGCAATGGCGGTTTGGGACGCTTGGCCGCCTGTTTCCTCGACTCTCTAGCTACTCTTGAAATTCCCGCTGTCGGCTACGGCATTCGCTACGAGTTTGGCATTTTCAAGCAAATTATCACCAATGGCTGGCAGCACGAAGTGCCCGACAACTGGCTGCGCTTTGGTAACCCCTGGGAGATTGCCCGTCCTGATTACAACGTCGAGGTTAAGTTTGGCGGCCACACCGAAGCTTACACCGATGCTCAAGGGCACTACCGCGTGCGCTGGGTTTCTAGCACCACAGTGTTTGGAACCCCCTACGATACACCCATTCCTGGCTATGGCAAAAACACCGTCAACACGCTTCGCCTCTGGAGTGCCCGCGCCGCCCAAGACTTTAACCTTCAGGTCTTCAACGCGGGTGACTACACCCAAGCAGTCTCTGAAAAAACCTTCAGTGAGAACATTTCAAAGGTTCTCTACCCCAATGACAACACCCCCCAAGGGAAAGAACTGCGGCTGCGGCAACAGTATTTCTTTGTCTCTTGTTCCCTACAGGACATCATCCGTCTTTACCTGCGGCGGCACACTAGCTTTGAGGCTTTTCCTGACAAGGTGGCAATTCAGCTCAACGATACGCATCCGGCGATTGGCGTAGCTGAGCTAATGCGGCTGCTGGTGGATGAGTACCAACTGGGTTGGGAAAAGGCCTGGGATATTACTCAGCGCACCTTTGCCTATACCAACCACACCCTCCTAGCAGAAGCCCTCGAGCGCTGGTCTGTGGAACTTTTTGGTCAACTGCTGCCGCGCCACCTTGAAATTATTTACGAGATTAACTACCGCTTCCTGAATGAGATTCGCCTGCGCTACCCTGGCAACATTGCCCGCTTGGCACGCATGTCTTTGATTGAGGAAGGGCATCCCAAACAGGTGCGCATGGCGCACTTGGCCTGTGTCGGCAGCCATACGGTCAATGGCGTGGCAGAACTGCACACAGAGTTAATCAAGCAGGAGCTAATGCGGGACTTCTATGAAATGTACCCAAACAAGTTCCAAAACAAAACCAATGGCATTACCCCCCGCCGTTGGCTATTGATGAGCAATCCGCGCTTGGCCAGCTTGATTACCGAAACGCTGCAGAGCGATCGCTGGATTACCCACTTAGAAGATCTACGGGGTCTAGAACCCTACGCTACCGATCCCGCCTTTCAAGCCAAGTGGCAGCAAATCAAACAAGCCAATAAAGAGCGCTTGGCGGAGTATATCTGGCGCAACAATCAAATCGAAGTAGATCCCTATTCCCTCTTTGACATTCAAGTTAAGCGCATCCACGAGTATAAGCGGCAGCATTTAGCGGTGCTCCACATCATTACGCTCTACGAGCAAATCAAAGCCAATCCCCACATGGACATTCAGCCGCGCACGTTTATTTTTGGCGGCAAGGCAGCCCCTGGCTATTTCATGGCCAAAATGATCATCAAGCTGATTAATTCCGTGGGCGATATGATCAACCACGACAGTGATGTAAATGGCCGTCTCAAGGTGGTATTCCTGAGCAACTACTCTGTTTCGCTTGGAGAGATGGTCTATCCCGCTGCCGATCTTTCGGAGCAGATCTCCACCGCTGGGAAAGAGGCCTCCGGCACCGGCAATATGAAGTTTGCCCTCAACGGGGCACTGACCATTGGCACACTGGATGGCGCGAATGTGGAAATTCGCCAAGAAGTGGGGGCAGAGAACTTCTTTCTCTTTGGTCTGACAGCTCAAGAGGTGATGAGCCTCAAAGCCGAGGGCTACAATCCCCGCGAGTACTACAACAGCAACCCAATGCTGAAAAAGGTAATTGATACGCTCATTTCTGATTACTTCAATCCACGGGAGCCGGGCTTGTTTGAACCGATTGTCAATTCCCTTCTCAACGAGGATCAATACATGCTGCTGGCGGACTATCAGTCCTATGTGGATTGCCAACAGCGGGTCGCCCAAGCCTTTCGCGACAAGACCCACTGGACTCAGATGTCCATCCTCAATGTGGCACGCATGGGCAAATTCTCCAGCGATCGCACAATTGCCGAGTACTGCAGAGACATCTGGCACGTCAAACCCGTTCCCGTTTCCCTGGATGCCTGTCGGCCTGCCTTTCGCCCCAGTCGCATGAGTCAAGCCAGTGGTCTTTAGGTGGCTGCCCTTTTTGCTCTACACTAGGGCAAGTCTCAAGCAGTGGAACAGAATGAATGGCGGGAATCGGCACAGCCCTACAGGTTTTTCAAAGTCGCAAAATGGCGGCACTGCTCTTGTTGGGCTTTTCGTCGGGATTGCCGCTGTTTCTCACCAGTCGAACACTGCAGGCTTGGATGACGGTTGAGGGCATTGATTTAACTGCCATTGGCCTATTTAGCCTAGTGGGGTTGCCCTACTCGCTGAAGTTTCTCTGGTCACCGTTGCTGGATCGCTATGCGATCCCCTTTTTAGGACGGCGGCGGGGCTGGTTACTGCTGATTCAAGTGCTCCTTTTGGGAGCGATCGCCCTAATGGCGGTGCAGGATCCGAGTAGAAGCCTACGGCTGTTGGCGGTCAATGCCTTGGCCATTGCCTTTTTGAGTGCTAGTCAAGATATTGCCGTGGATGCCTACCGTACCGATGTCCTAGACCCCCTTGAAATGGGAGCGGGTGCAGGGATTTACGTCCTTGGCTATCGCATTGCGCTGTTGGTTACAGGTTCCCTAGCCCTAATCCTAGCCGATCAACTGCCCTGGCCGCTGGTTTACGTCCTCATGGCATTGCTGATGTTGGTGGGTCTGCTCGCCACGCTGTGGGCGCCGGAACCGGCCGTGCATCCCCCTGTCCCTCACTCTTTGACTGAAGCGGTCATTCAACCCTTCCTTGATTTTTTCCAGCGTTACGGTTGGGGAACTGGACTAGTGATTTTACTCTTTATCTGTCTCTACCGCTTAGGAGATGCCCTCACAGGTAATATGATGACCCCCTTTCTGTTGCAGCAGGGCTTTAGCCAAACCCAAATTGGAGCAGTACAGGGAGGGGTGGGGTTGGTTGCCACAATTGTTGGCGCCCTTGCTGGGGGGGCGGCCATCAGCCAAATAGGGATTCACCGCGCCCTCTGGATCATGGGGGGGCTACAAGCCTCCAGCAATGTCTCCTATTTTGTTTTGGCCAATGCCGGTGCCAATCCCACGGTGATGGTGGCGGCCATTAGTATTGATAATTTCTGTGCGGGGCTGGCGATCGCTGCTTTGACCGCCCTTTTAATGAGCCTCTGCAATCCGCAATTTAGTGCAACCCAGTATGCCCTCCTCTCCAGTCTTTTTGCCTTTAGTCGGGATGTCTTAGCAGCCCCTGCGGGGAAAGCCGTAGAGATTATGGGCTGGTCGCTCTTTTTTCTCTTTACAATCGCGGCTGCCTTACCTGCACTGCTACTGCTGCCGTTTTTTGCCCCTTGGCGAGCGAAGCCAGCCTTTCCTCGTCCTGGTAGTGATGCTTAAGAAGACCTAGAGAAAATACTTTCAGAAAACTCAAATATGACAACCCTCATTCCTGTTCCCCTTGGTGAGTACTCCTATAGCATTGCCATTGGCGCGAATACACGGCAGCAATTACCTACTCTGTTGGCCGAACATACGCTCTTGACCCCCGATGCTCCTGCCCTCATCGTTTCCAATCCGCAAATTTGGCGGCACTACGGCGCGGATGTACAGAATGCCCTCGTCAAAAGCGGCTGGCAGGTCACACCCTGTATCCTACCGGCGGGGGAACGCTACAAAACCCTAAGAAGTGTGGAAAAGATTTACGATGCTGCTCTAGGTCAGCGGCTAGAGCGGAATTCTACCCTCTTTGCCCTTGGCGGTGGCGTCATTGGGGATATGACCGGCTTTGCAGCAGCAACATGGCTACGCGGCATTGCCGTAGTGCAGATTCCCACCAGTCTCTTGGCGATGGTGGATGCCGCCATTGGCGGGAAAACAGGGGTAAACCATCCCCAAGGCAAAAATCTCATCGGTGCCTTTCATCAACCCCGTCTTGTGGCCATTGATCCCGAGGTCTTAGCAACCCTCCCCACCAGAGAATTCCGTGCCGGCATGGCAGAGGTGATTAAGTACGGTGTGATTTGGGATGCAACGCTTTTTAATTTGTTAAGTCAATTGCCGCGCCTAGATCGCATGAGTGCCCTACCGTCTGAGTCGTTGATTCAAATCCTTCAACGTTCTTGCCAAGCCAAGGTAGATGTGGTGAGTAAGGATGAGCGCGAAGCTGGCCTGCGTGCCATCTTAAATTACGGGCATACAATTGGCCATGCCCTTGAGAGTATGGGCAACTATCGTCTCTTAAATCACGGTGAGGCAGTTGCTATTGGCATGATTGCTGCCGGGGAACTGGCTGTGGCTTTGGGGTATTGGTCAGTCGAAGATGCCGCCGCCCAACGGGCGTTGATTCTCAAAGCAAAACTGCCAACAACAATCCCCCCTCACTTTGATATAGAGGGACTGTTAGCACGTCTAAAGCATGACAAGAAGGTACAGGCGCAAAAGGTACGCTTTGTTCTCCCCACCGCGATCGGCCATGGGGAAATTGTAGATCACGTCCCAACAGAATTGATTCGCGAGATACTCCAGCGCCTGCAAGCTTAGCTAGGGGGGGTGCTATCTAATAAACATTTTTTGCTGGCTTTTAATTCTTTCCAAAGATTTTTAATTTGCTTGTAGGCTTCTTGGGGGGAGAGCTTACCACTGTTTTCAAGACCAGAAATGTAGCTCACTCGCGTGGCAAATTCCTGCAAGTTGGCATCAAATAAAAAGTTTTCGGGTGTAAACTCACCGTGGTAACGGCTGTGGGGATGTAAAAATTCGTATTTATTCATTGCTTACCTATCCTTTTCCCTCAGAAATTAACCTGTTCTTAACTTTATTTTAACTAATTTTTCCTAGGCTCCCGTAGCTGCTGTAACAAAATAACAAAATCGTGATCTTGCTGGTTAAGAAACGGGGGTTTGTTAACAACTATTGACAAAAGATTAAGCATTATTAAGTTTGATTGATCAAATAAGGGAGACTTATCACACTACATAAGGGAAGTGTGATCCCTAGGGATCGCCGGATATAGATGCTGTTATTTAGGAATGCGGATACATGGTGCACGGACTTTCCTTGGCTCCCCGTTATCGCTTAGATGATGTTGATCCTTGGCTTTTGGGGATTGATCCCAGCCGTCATTATTGGCTGCAAATTAACGGGAATCCCCAGCAGCGGGTGGCTCTTCCAGGAGTCTGTGTCCAGAGTATCTCCGAACTGCGGGAGATCATGGAGGCGGTGCGATCGCTCCTACCGGGGCAGCAGTTGCAAATTCAGCGGGCGGCCACCTGTTTAGAAATTCACTGTGTGGCTGAAAATTTACTGGCGATCGCCCACCCTGTTGAGGGTGCCCCTGTTTGGCATCTCTTTGATCGGGAAACTCTCGAAAGTTTAGTGATGAGTGCCCATCCTAACTGGCAATGTCGGTCTGAGGATGTGGAGTTAGGGCGACAGCAACTATGGCAGTCGTTTCAATTACCCGTGGCCGCCTGAGCCGTGTCGAGGGCTTCACTGATTCGCCGCAGCACACCATTAATAAATCGGTGGCTGCCTTCATCGCTGTAGCGTTTAGCCAGTTCAATGGCCTCATTAATCGCCACTTGCTTGGCTACATCAAGATAGCGCATCTCTGCTACGGCAATTTCAATAATCGTGCGATCCAACTGCGTGAGTCGTTCCAATTGCCAATCTACCATTGAGCGGTTCACCAAATCCTCAATCTCGGCCCGATACCGCTGCAAACAGCGCAGGAGGGCGATCGCGTAGGCTTGGACTTCGTCTTGGTGGGCAAAGTACAGAATCTCGGGCAGATCAAGGGCAGTGCCTATTTTATTCAAACCCTTTTCCGCCCGCTGGAGGGCGTCTTGGAGCACCACTTGTGCCTTTTCGAGGTGGGGCAACTGAAACTCACTGTGGCGAAGCAGTCGCTGACTGTCACTTAATTCGGTGGCAGCCTGTTCGAGGGTATCGCGCACATCACTCGCCAGTGTACGTACCGCCATCAGGATTAAGCTGCGGCAGTCACTTTCATCGAGCAGTTTCGGTTGGCGTAACACCTGAGCCGCACTGAGCAAAGCCAATTCACGGGCAACACGACGAGCAGTTATCATGGGTCAATCCTCAAGAAAGAGTTCTTAGTGCACTGGTGGCAGGGCTGAGGTTGGAACCGATCCCGGTGTAACAATTCCTCCGGAAATAATCAGCTTAAAGGCATCCTCGATTGAAATATCCAAATCTCGCACATCCCGCTCACTGGCAATCCCATACCAACCCGTTGTCGGGTTAGGGGATGAGGGGATAAATAGACTCAGCATTGGTTCCGAGAACACCGTTTGCAATGAACCATTCATCGTACCAGTAACAAAGGCCACTGCCCACAGACCTGGACGGGGGTATTCCACCAACACCACACGGCGAAAGCGATTGCGCGAGTCCCGCAGAATTGTCTCTAGGAGTTGCTGTAGCACCTTATAGATGCTGCCTGCCAAGGGAATGCGCTTGAGAAGACTCTCACCTGTGTTCAACAGCCATTGCCCAAAGATATTGCGCGCCATCAAGCCAATCAGCAAGATACCCGTTAGGGGCACAATAATCCCCACGCCCACATTGAGCAGATCCACCAACAGCGGGTGCCATGTTTTGAAAGGGTTTACTTGCTTAGGAATGCGGGTAAGAAGATCCAACACCCAACTGGAGACAGAAATCGATAGCCAAATCGTCGTTGCCAGGGGAATCACCACCAGTAGACCGGCAATGAGATCATTCTTAATGGCTTGTTGAAGGCGGTACAACACAGATACTCGTACGAGCAGACTTCTGTTTCTAGCTTAACGGTTGCTGCCACTGCGGGCACGATGAAAGGCTAAACTGCTGTAAAGCATGAAGGCAGCATCCCAAAGACTGTCTTCGCGGCGAAAAAGGTTGATGTGGGAGGGAATTTTGCTCAAGAGTTCCGTAAAGTCCAAGGCAGTTTCGGCAAAGCTGGTGAAGTCTTGCCACACGGGGCGATCGCCACAGTGCTGCTGCCAGAGACTCGATAACTGCCGCCACTTGACCCATGAGGTATTCTGATCCAACTCTAGATTGCTTTGGGCTACCTCCACCACTTGATTCAGGGGAATTCCTTGGTGAAACTGGTAGCCGCCGCGATAAAAGCGCAGGATTTGATTTTGGCTCAGTAAATGAAGATCACAGCACTGGGCATGATCCTGAATTTGTTCTTTGTAGGTCACTTGCCCTTGGCGATCGCGATCGAACACCTGCTCAAAAATTGGCAGCAAGCCCTCTACCCGCTGGCTCACCTGTGACCAAGCAAACGTTAGCTCCACTAGCTCTGGCGATAACGAGCTAGTACACACCACCCGCGGCTGTGGTGTCAAAGCCGTAAAATAACGTACCTGCAAGACAGGCGTTGCCGTCAATGCCTCAAAGGGGACACAAAAGAGGGTAAACCCCTGCTGTTTCAGTTCTTCGCAATAGACAGTGAGTTCTGCAAAATTTCCTGTGCGGATCAAACGCCAGCCCCGCGATGGAATCAACAATCGCGCTGTGTAGGGATCTATCTTAAACAGGGTGGCCAACAGTCGGGCAAGAATTGTCCGCTGCTCAGGAGCAACCACCCCCTCCAAGACAAGAACTCCCTGCTGCTCCACTCCCACCACGGTATGGGTTTCTAGAATGGCCTGTTGTCGCTGCTGTTGGCGAATTTGCTCAATTTTTTCCAAGCCGCGCCGTGCCATTTGCGTCAGTTTGGAGCCACAGTTAAGCCGCAGTAATTGGCGAAAGTTTGACTCAGCCGCCTCTAGGCGCTCTGTCTTAAGATGGAGTTGACCTCGGCACAGGAGCACTCGGGGGTCTTCGGGAGGCAAAGTCGCCAACAGTTTCTCTGCCTGTTGGAAATTTCCTTGATCCAGTGCTGTTAAGACCTCAGTCAGCATGGCTGGCACCCCCAATGCTTTACAACACTCCCTAACCACCAAATAAGCTGCCGAGGAAGCCTTCTAAACCGCCTTTGCCCATGCGCTCACCACGAATTTTCGCCAATTTCTCTAGCAGTTCGCGTTCCTCATGGGTAATGTGGGTGGGAATTTCCACATCAACGGTAATCAAGTGATCGCCCCGCGCCACAGGATTACCCACACGGGGCACACCTCGCCCTTCTAGGACTAACACTTCACCCGGTTGAGTGCCTGCGGGAATCTTTAGCTCTGCCTCTCCATCCACCGTGCTCACCCGAATTTGACAGCCAAGAATCGCTTGCAGGTAGCTAATTTTAATCCGCGATCGGATGTTGTTGCCTTCGCGCTGAAACTCCGGATCGGGTTCAACAAAAAGATAGACGTAGAGATCTCCAGGAGGACCTCCCCGCAAACCGGCGTCCCCTTCTCCCGAGACGCGTAGTCGTGTACCGTTGTCCACCCCGGCAGGAATCGTGATCTTCAGCTTTTTGCTGACTTGGATGTGGCCTTGACCGCCACAGGACTCACAGCGATCTTCAATCACGACGCCAGAACCACCACAGGTGGGACAGGTGGTTAGTTGGGTAAAACTACCAAAGGGGGTTCGTGCCGATCGCCGCACTTGGCCGATGCCGCCACAGGTGCTACAAATCACAGGTCGTGTGCCGGGCTTCGCCCCAGTCCCTTGACAGGTCTTGCAGGTTTCCAAATGGGTAATGCGAATTTCTTTTTCACCGCCAAAGACCGCTTCGCGAAACTCCAGTTTTAGGTCATAGCGGAGATCTTCACCTCGGGTTGGTCCTTGCTGTCGCCGAGTACTCGTGGTAAATCCGCCAAAGAAGGTTTCAAAAATATCGGCGAAGCCACCCATATCGCCAATACCAAAATCACTAAAGCCAGTAGCTCCCACACCACTGACTCCGGCTTCGCCAAAGCGATCGTAGTTGGCCCGCGCTTGGGGATCGGAGAGCACCTCATAGGCACGGTTGATTTCCTTGAATTTTTCTTCAGCGCCCGGTTCTTTGTTGACATCGGGGTGATACTTGCGAGCCAAGCGCCGATAGGCTCGTTTCAATTCCTCAGCATCCGCAGACCGTGAGACACCCAAGATCTCATAGAAATCACGAGCCATAGCTACCGTTACCTAAATTAATCAACCGCTTCATAGTCTGAAACAACTGTTTCTTCATTATCGCTGATGATTGTGGCGTCACTATCTAAAACTTGAGTCGCTTGGGAACTGATTGTGGCTGCCCCCACTGTTGGGCCGGAGGCCATCATTGAACCACCTGCGGTTTGTTGATAAACTAAGTTCCCCAACATCCCTAAGGCCTGCTGTAGGGCTTCCATCCGCTGGCGAATTTCATCGGGAGTAATGTTGTCATCCACCATCGCTGCCTGCATCCTCTGAACGACCGGCTCAATGCGTGCCCGCAGATCGGGAGTTAAGGTAACGCTGTTGTTTTTGATCATTGATTCATAGCTGTATAGCAAAGCATCGGCTTGGTTGCGCAGTTCGGCAATTTCTTTTTTGATTTGATCTGCTTGGGCATAGATCATGGCTTCTTGGCGCATGCGCTCAATTTCCATGCTGCTGAGGCCACCGCGATTGGTAATACGCACGCTTTGCTGCCGACCAGTGGCGCGATCAACGGCAGACACACTCAAGATACCGTTGGCGTCAATATCAAATGTAACATCAATTTGCGGTACTCCTCGGGGGGCAGGGGCAATGCCTGTGAGTTCAAAGCAGGCCAGTTGTTTATTGTCTTTGGCGATGGGACGCTCCCCTTGATAGACGGCAATTTCAACCACGGTTTGGCCATCAGTGGCAGTGGAAAAAGTCTGGGTTTTGCTGGTGGGGAGGGTGGTGTTGCGTTCAATAATTTTTGTAAAGACACCGCCAAGGGTTTCGAGACCCAAGGAAAGGGGCGTAACGTCTAAAAGTAGCAGATCCTTAACAGTTGTTTCCTTGCTTAAAATACCGCCTTGAATTGCAGCACCAATGGCGACTGCTTCATCGGGATTGACAGAACGATCGGGATTTTTGCCACAGAATTGCTTCACCAACTCTTGAATGGCGGGGATACGGGTGGAACCACCCACAAGCAATACCCGATCAATGTCCTGAACCGTGAGACCTGCATCCGCGATCGCCTGCTGCATGGGTTCGAGGGTGGCCTGCACTAAATGGGCAGAAAGTTCCTCAAACCTACTGCGGGTGAGTTCCATTTCAAGGTGCTTTGGCCCTGTTTCATCGGCAGTAATAAAGGGCAAATTAATGGAGGTGCTCAGGGTGCCCGATAGCTCTACTTTAGCTTTTTCGGCAGCTTCACGCAGGCGTTGCAGTGCCATTTTGTCCTTGGAAAGATCAATTCCCTCTTGCTCCTTAAAACAGGCCAAGAGCCAATCGAGAATACACTCATCAAAGTTATCGCCCCCTAGGTGGTTATTGCCTGCTGTGGCGCGCACCTCAAAAACCCCATCGCCCAGTTGGAGAATGGAGACATCAAATGTGCCACCGCCCAAGTCAAAGACAAGAATCGTTTGATCCTGATCCTGCTTATCAATGCCGTAGGCTAAGGAGGCAGCGGTTGGCTCGTTAATAATGCGTAACACCTCAAGGCCGGCGATCGCCCCTGCATCTTTGGTGGCTTGGCGCTGGGCATCACTAAAATAGGCAGGTACCGTAATCACCGCTTGGGTGACGGGTTCCCCCAAATAGGCTTCAGCATCCTGTTTGAGCTTTTGTAGGATCATGGCGGAAATTTCTTGGGGGGTATAGGTGCGATCGCGAATTTGCACATCCACCATGCCATCACGACCCGGCACACAGGTATAGGACACACGGGCGCGTTCTTGCGCTGTTTCCTCCCAGCGGCGACCAATAAACCGCTTGATACTAAAAATGGTGTTTTCGGCATTGGTAACAGCTTGCCGTTTGGCCAATTGACCCACTAACCGTTCACCCGATTTGCCGAAGGCAACAATACTGGGGGTAGTGCGTCCACCCTCGGCACTGGGAATCACGACGGGATTGCCCCCTTCTAAGACGGCCACACAACTGTTAGTGGTTCCAAGGTCGATGCCGATGACTTTACCCATAGCCCTAATCGCTCATGTCAAAGATGCGTTTTTAAGAGCAGACTGGCCGTAAAAAGCCTGACTCTTTGGTTAGAATGCCGCAACAACGATGCTATCGTAACATCTGGTTTCAGAGGAAAAACTGTTCACCAATCATCTTAATTGACTGGAACAGGGTTGACCACAACCTTACTCACGAATGAGCGCCACCGCCACGCGGTCATTTCCCTGATCCATCACGGCCACACGAATATTGGGGCCAAAGAATGTCCGCATCTTTGCTTGCTTGGCTTGCCACACCTCAAGGGGAACTGCTGGTGAGTCAAACTCTAGAACTAATGTATAAGCACCATCCGTTAAGGTCTCGGCGATCGCCACTAAGACAGGACGCTCGGTATCCGAGGGACTCAAGCCTAAACTGGCCAAGGTGCTATCCAGATGTGCTGCTTGACCATAGCAATAGCGGCTGACATCCTTGCGGATTTGAGTTTGAACGGGTGTGGCTTGGGCACGGCCGGCGATCGCCTCCGCAGTTGGCGCTTCACGATAGGGTACCGGCTTAAGTTCTGCCGCCTTTAAGGCCAATCCTCCCAGGAGCAGGGGCACGCCGTAGAAAAATCCGGCCAGATTCAACGTGGCATTGCCTGTTGCATAGGCCACCACCCCCACCACGGTCAGCAGTGAACCGACCATTAGCCCCAATGTTCCTAGGGATACAGACCCCCACATGACCCTTCACCCCTTAGCGGTAATTTGTAAATTGTAACGGCACGGGGTAATCCTCCGTTTTCAGGCGTTGGATCACAGCTTGCAGATCATCCTTGGACTTGGCACTGACGCGCACCACATCCCCTTGGATGGCGGCCTGTACCTTCTTAAATTCATTGCGGATGAGTTTGCTAATTTCCTTGGCCAATTCTGAATTGATACCGCGCCGCAATTTAATCAGTTGTTTGACCCGTTGACCGCCTGCTGCCTCCACAGGTCCATAGTCAAAAATTTTCAGAGATAACTGCCGCTTTGCCGCCTTTTGTTGCAAAATGGTGTGCACTGAATTGAGGGTAAATTCACTCTCAGTGTGAATCGTCAGTCCTTCCTTGGTCAATTCAAGGGTGGTTTGGGTATCCTTGAGGTCATAGCGGGCTTTGATCTCTCGCTCCGTTTGATCCACTGCATTGACCAGCTCCTGCCAGTCGAAATCACTCACAATATCAAAAGAAAACGTGCTTGCCATGTTTAGGATTTTTGGGGATTCACTTGACCAATGATCCTTAATTTACCGTCATCGGTAACCTGCCAAATATCATAGACCCCAACAACGTCACCATTTTCATCTATATCCACGTTACCACTGGCCCCTTGGTAGTTGATTTCTTTCCCTTCTCGCAGTAGGGCTAGGGCTGTACATACATCGTCCACCTCTTCACCAGGAGGATTGGCCACATCGCGCACTTTGCTGCGAATCCCTTCCCCAGTATTCTGCCCTGCGGCCTGTGCAGCTAGAACCAATAGAGCGGCTGCGTCCCAAGCCTGAGCGCCAAAGGCAGGGAGATCACCGCCTTTTTGAGTGCGCCACAGTTCCTGGAGGCGGCTCAGAGCGTTGCCATTGGCACCGGGGACTGTTCCCTTAGCGCCAGCAATAATGTATTTGCCATCGGCGGTACGCCCCACCTGCTCTGGAAAACTTTCGGACTTCACACCATCGGTGAGGAGAATGGCCACGTTCTGGGTGAGACCTTGCTCAAAGGCGGACTTTAGCAGGAGACTGCCTGTTTCGGGATAGACAATGGCCACCACTGCATCGGGTTTACCGCCAAAGGCCGCTGCGGCTTCGGTTGTAAAGGTCGTTGCCCGCTCATCATAACGGGTGGGGCGATCCTCATTAATGACTGTCCCGCCCAAGGCTTTGAAGGCACGGGTAAATTCCTGCTCAAAGCTACGGCCATAGTCGTTGTTGATCACCACAGTGGCCACCCGTTGATATCCTTGTTCTTTGGCCAGTTGGGCAAGGGCTTGGGCTTGGTAGTTATCGGGAGGAGCAGTGCGCGCCCAATAGCCGTCAAAGTCCCCTTTCTTGGCACGTTCTGTCAATAGGGTACTGGTACTGCCAGGGGAAATGAGCATCACCCGACCACGGGTGGCAATATCGGCGGCAGCATTGGAGACACTACTGCCAAAGGAGCCAACGACCCCTGCGACGCGGTCTATCTCAACTAACTTGGTCATGGCTTCAGCGCCAGCAGCAGGATTCGATTGATCGTCGGCAGCAATGAGGGTGACAGGCTGGCCATTGACACCGCCACAGGCATTGACTGTTTCCACCAGCAGGGGCACCACTTCCGCAATGGGGGTTCCCACAGAGGCCAAGTCACCAGTTGAGGGCAATAGTGAGCCAATGCGCAGTCCTTCACTGGTTGGGGCAGTGGTGGTAGTGTCTGCCTCACAGGCACCAATGCTCCAGAGGAGGAGTAACCCTGCAAAAATTTTTGCAACTGCCCATCCACCCGATGACGGTCGACCCATAGTAATCTACCCTCACAATTTGCCAGAGAATGCTACTGCAACTAAGGACATCTTGCAATGCCCAAAGACGATACCTTGGACAAAAAAAGGGACATAGATGCGTCACTCCGGCATCAACAGCCCCTTTGCATTCAATCCTCTGGATCCTCTGGGGATGAATTTTCCTAGGTAGAGGGACGCACTTGCCGCGCCATATTCAAGAATGCAGCCATATTGGCTCCCGGACGACGACGGGCAAAACGGGTGTAGGGAACACTGGGGGTAACAGGGGTCGCCGTGGGTTCTGCTGCAGCTGTAACAATGGGCGTGGGCGCTGCGGCAACGGGCTGAGGGGGTTGAGGAGCAGGTTCCGCCGCTTTAGTAGGGGTTGTCGGTGTAGCAGGGGCAGCCTTGTCTTCATCTAATTCAATGTAGAATTCGCCCTTTTTGCCCAGGCCAAAGAGTTTCGCGATCGCCCCAAACAGGCCGAAAATAGCACCAAAGAGTTTCTTCAACAGATTCATCTAAAAGCCTCCCAAGCGGTCGTTGTCAGTAAGGTAATGTGAGGATTACAGCCCCAAGTGGCAATCCTGAGGCTGTTGAGACTTTATTATCGAACGGTGGGGGGCGCCAATCAACCGCAGACTGTGCAGCCCTTGTCTATAGGTATGGGATACCTCAAGGGGAGGTCAACCTCTGCGTTTTCAAGTTTTCAGGGAGTACCTCCATGGGAAAAGGACTGTAACTAAATATGGAAAGTCTGAGAGCGCTTATGTTACATTTTTCAAAGTAAAGCAGCGGTTTCGCAGGACTAATCATTACCTATGAGCAAAGTTTACGACTGGTTTGAGGAACGCCTCGAAATTCAGGCGATCGCCGATGACATTACCAGCAAATATGTTCCACCCCATGTAAACATTTTTTACTGTCTGGGTGGTATCACTCTCACCTGTTTTTTAATCCAATTTGCCACGGGTTTTGCCATGACATTTTACTACAAACCCACCGTGGCTGAAGCCTTTGCCTCTGTGCAGTACATCATGAATGAGGTCAACTTTGGCTGGCTGATTCGCTCTATCCACAAGTGGTCCGCCAGCATGATGGTGCTGATGATGATTCTGCACGTCTTTCGGGTCTATCTCACGGGTGGCTTCAAGAAACCCCGCGAACTCACTTGGGTGACGGGTGTGGTTTTGGCGGTGATTACCGTCAGCTTTGGTGTCACGGGCTACTCCCTGCCTTGGGATCAAGTGGGTTATTGGGCGGTCAAAATTGTTTCCGGTATCCCTGCGGCGATTCCCGTGGTGGGTGATCAACTGGTGGAACTCATGCGTGGTGGTGAAAGTGTTGGCCAAGCAACCCTCACTCGCTTCTATAGCTTGCACACCTTTGTGCTGCCTTGGTCAATTGCCGTCTTTATGCTGATGCACTTCCTGATGATTCGTAAACAGGGCATTTCGGGTCCCCTGTAAGCTCAGCATCAAGAAATGTAACAGAGCCTGCTATTTTCAGTGGTGCCACTTGTTATGCTCCAAATAATCTCCCCCTTGCTGAACCTCTAGGAGAACGATTGACTTATGGCAAAAGTTTTGAAAAAGCCTGATTTAACGAATCCAGTGCTGCGGGCAAAACTGAAAAAAGGCATGGGTCACAACTACTATGGCGAACCCGCCTGGCCCAATGACCTGCTCTATATCTTCCCCGTGGTAATTATGGGCACGATCGCCCTTGTGATTGGTCTGGCGGTGATGGATCCTGCCATGGTCGGTGAACCAGCGGATCCCTTTGCTACCCCTTTGGAAATTTTGCCAGAGTGGTACCTCTATCCCACCTTCCAGATTTTCCGGGTAGTGCCCAACAAACTACTGGGCGTCCTCATGAATGCCTCAATTCCCTTGGGCTTGATGCTAATTCCTTTCATTGAAAATGTCAACAAGTTTCAAAATCCCTTCCGTCGTCCTGTAGCCATGACGGTCTTCCTCTTTGGCACATTGGTGACGCTGTGGCTGGGGATTGGTGCGACTTTTCCCTTGGATAAGTCCCTGACCCTCGGCCTGTTCTAGATCTAAAGAGGAAATACCTCATTTGCTTGCGCATCTAGCGATCGCTGGGTGCGCTTTTTAATTGGTGTTTTGCAGGTCAATTTTTTCAATAAAGGGGCGAATCTCATTGAGATCAATGTAGCGATCGGTGGCATTGCGCAGTTCACGGGCAATCATTCCTTCGGTGGAAACAACCGTGATGTGGGTGTTCTTGGAGCGCAACAGCTCGATCGCCCGCTCAAAATCCCCATCGCCACTAAAAAGAACGACGCGATCGTACTGGCCAACCGTGTTAAACATATCAATTACGATTTCAATATCTAAATTGGCTTTTTGATAATACTTGCCAAGGGTTTCATCGTAATATTCTTTCAACAATTTCGTGCGCACAGTATAACCAAGGTTGATCAAGGCATCGCGAAACGAGCGTTGATCTTGGTTATCCTTAAGACCGGTGTACCAAAAGGCATTGACCAATACAATGTTGGGATCGCGGGTGAAGAATTCGAGAACACGACGGGGATCGAAAAACCAGCCATTTTTTTGCTGGGCATAGAACATATTATTCCCATCGATGAAAATTGAGAGTCGTTCTTGATGGGGAAGCATAATAGGGAGAGCCTATAGATGACTTGTGTAATGGGACAACAATGAATAGCGGTTTGAATTGTCTGCTGGTTGTATAGATTCTATAGAGCAAAGTTTATAGTCATTCAAGGCAGTAAAGAAGTAGCCACTGCAAAGGCCATAAAGATAGAAAGAGGTCAAAGATAACAGGCACAGCAATTGCAAATCATAAGCAAAATAATGCTGACCTAATGGTTCAATGGGAACACTTTTAAGAAAAGAAAAAATTTGTTAACTCATTATTTAATCACTGCAATCTATTTTAATAGAACTCCATAGCAGGTGCTAGAGTTTTGCGGCGATTGGCCGTTCAAGCCTTAAAAAGGGGGCGCTGCCCCCAACTGCTAACTTTATCTCACAAATTTCAATACAGGGCACGTACTGGTGGAGCTGGCATGACTGTAGGGGGGGGTGGAGGAGTGGGGGTCAACAAGGGCTGCTGTGGCGGTGGTAGGGGTGACTCCACCATCAAATTGCAGGGAAAGGGCGTGCCATACATCGAGGTGCAGAAGGGACTATCGAGATCGCGGGTGCGGATGGGGGGTTGATTACTTTGCTGATACCACGCATCGGTGGAAAGATAGTTGATTCGCCGCGCCCGATGAATGATGTCATTATTGCGATAGGTGGGCGCACCGAACACAAAGGAAGCATCGCCAGCAATCGACTCATCCTGCCAGTACCTTTGACTGCCATCAATGCGTTCAAAAGCTTGGGGCAAGGTAGGCTGAGTTATAGGCAATTGTTGGGGGTCAATGGGTTGGCGGCGGTTTTGGGCAGTTGCCGGAGCAACCACTGCTGCTAACATTACCACGCATACCAGCGGCACAAATTTCATGCCCATAGGTCGATCTCCATAAGCGTTTTACACTTCGGCAACAGTGACAGGTCTAAAAGCCCCTAGGCATCATAGAGTGTCTTGCTTAAAATTATTCTAAATTGACTCCTCTTGCTATCCTCAAAAGACTGTGCCGCTTTTTGGGCAACAGTTGAAATTTGCAAAAATTGGTCCCTAGCTTGAGCCAGTGAATGTCCGATACTCATTTAGCGGCCATACAGGCTGCAATGCGTCAATACTGGGGCTATTCTGAGTTGCGATCGCCCCAAGCTGAGGTGATGACAGCACTCTTGCAACGGCGGGATGCCTTAATTGTCCTCCCCACCGGAGCGGGCAAAAGTCTCTGTTTTCAGTTACCAGCACTACTTCAAGGGGGATTGACGCTGGTGATCTCGCCGCTGCTTGCCCTTATGGAAAATCAAGTGGGTGAATTGCGGCAACGGGGTCTTGCCGCCGCAGCCTACCATAGTGAACTGCCCAGCAGTCAACGACGTCAGATTCTTTCACATCTTAGGGACTACCGTCTGCTCTATCTCTCTCCAGAGTCGCTATTTTCTAGCCTCCTTTGGCAACACCTCTGTTCGCCGCAGGTGTGCCTCAATGGCCTGATTGTGGATGAAGCCCATTGCCTTGTACAGTGGGGCGATCGCTTTCGACCCGTTTATCGTCGCTTAGGAACGGTGCGACCTGCCCTCCGTCAATTTAAACCCCACCACCCACGGCTGGCGATCGCTGCCTTTACGGCCACTGCCGATCCCAATGCCCAACGCATCCTCATTGAGGTTTTAGGCCTAGAGCAGCCTGTGCAGATCATTCACAGCCCCTATCGTGCCAACCTCTATTTAAGCGTACGTCCTGTGTGGAGTCGGGGGTATCGCCGCCATTGCCTCCGGCAATTTCTCAAGCAGCAAGGGAAAACCTCAGGATTAATCTATGCCCGTACCCGCCGCGACTGTGAAACCCTAGCCAGTTGGCTACAGGAGCAGGGGTACCGCACCACCGCTTACCATGGTGGACTGCCAGCAGCACAGCGACGCCAAATTGAGACGGATTGGCTGCAGGACAAACTCCCCTTTGTGGTCTGTACCAATGCCTTTGGCATGGGTGTCAATAAACCCAATGTGCGTTGGATCTGCCACTATCAACCGCCCCTGCAACTTAGTGAATACCTTCAAGAGGTAGGACGCGCTGGGCGAGATGGTCAATCGGCACGGGCACTCGCTTTGGTCAGCGATCGCTGGGGCTTGGACCGCGAAGATCAACAGCGTTGGCAGTTTTTTCAGCGCCACAGTGAAGAGACCTACAATCGCGCCATGGCACTTCAGACGCATTTACCCCTCAATGGCAATCTTCAGCAGCTGCGACAACGCTTTCCTGAGGTGGAACTGACCTTGGCATTACTGCATCAACAGGGCGTACTGCACTGGCAAGACCCCTTCCACTATAGTCGCCAACCCTTAGTATCAGTTCCACCTGTACCCCAAAATACCCAAGAGTCTCTAATGCAGCAGTTTCTCTATCACCGCGAATGCCGCTGGCAGTTTCTCCTCCAAGCCTTTGGTTTTCCTACTGAGACAGCCGAATGGCGGTGTGGCCATTGCGATCGCTGTGAGCCGCTGACCAAGGCCTGTCAACCACCGTGAATCCATAGATTTGCTTCATAGAACTTTGTGTACACTGGCACATAGGGCGGTACCGCTACCGTTCCCCAAAGGCGATTCTATTGCTCCACAATGGGGGTTGCGGACATGGGGCTACTACAAGTTGAGCAAATTCGTGAAATACTTCAGGATGTGCTTTCAGAACACGCCGTTGTTGTTCAAGTCAATCAGTTTCGCAACCAATTAAACATTGTTTTGAACAAACCCCCCGGCACTGTTGCCCATTATTCTGCCTTAGTGAATCTTCTCAAGTCTCGCTTGGGACAGTTTCACCTAGATGACATTGCCCGCATTAAAATTATTGGCCGCATTCAAGGTTCGCCTAAACCTGATTGGGAAGAGGTCATTGATCTGCGCCCCCCTAACCCAGCCCTAGCTGCCCCTGTATATGCTTCCTCGGCTCCTTGGGTGGTGGCGATCGCCGCTGGAGTTGTGAGTTTACTGGTGATCTTTAGCTACCATCTTGGTCGGTGGCAGCAACAACAACGGATGCAGCAGTTGATTGGGGGTAGCCTTGCTCAACAGGGCGTAACCATGGCGGACTTCAAGTGGCATATTGAGGGTGGGGCACCGTTTATTGTTGGTGTTCTCAAAAACTACAGTGAAGAGCAGTTTCGCATGATTCAGGCAGATTTTGAACTTTTGGATAAAGGGGGGCAGCGGGTCGGAGCCGTCTCGGTACAGGTCTATGGCCTTGGCCCTGAGGAAACATGGCATTTCCGTGAACCAGTCACCAATGATCAAGCAGCGCGAGCACGACTGGTAAAATTACAGTCATTCCGTTAATTTTTCCCGAAGAGGGATTGATTACAACTCTCTATGGCTCAACTTAAAGCCTAATTTTTGATGTGGATGGTACCCTAGCCGATACGGAGCGGGATGGCCATCGCGTTGCCTTCAATAAAGCCTTTGCGGCGGCGGGTCTGGATTGGGAGTGGGATGTTCCCCTCTATGGCCAACTACTGGCGGTGGCTGGGGGCAAAGAGCGGATGAAATATTACCTTGATCGTTTTCGCCCCGATTGGCCCCGTCCCCAAAATTTGGATGCCCTGATTGCCGATTTGCACAAGGCCAAGACCCGCTACTATACAGAATTATTGGCGCAAGGAGCTATTCCTCTGCGACCGGGGGTGAAACGATTGCTGACCGAAGCCCGTGAAGTAGGCTTACGTTTGGCGATCGCTACCACGACCACCCCTGCCAATGTCACAGCACTGCTTGAAAATGCCCTTGCTGCTGATGGTGTCAGCTGGTTTGAGATGATTGCCGCCGGGGATGTCGTGCCAGCCAAGAAACCCGCCCCCGATATTTACTTCTACACCCTTGAAAAAATGCGCCTCTCGCCTCAGGAGTGTCTTGCCTTTGAGGATTCGGCCAATGGGATTCAGGCGGCTACCGCCAGTCGTCTGGTAACCATTGTCACGATCACCGACTATACCAAGGAGCATGATTTTCGCGATGCAGCACTTGTCTTGGACTGCCTAGGGGAACCCGAGTACCCCTTTCAAGTAATTCGCGGGGAAGTGGGCTGGGCAACCTATGTGGATGTGCCCCTATTGCGATCGCTGCACCAACAGTGGACAAGCATGTTCACTCACCGATAATATTCTGACCACAGCGTTTTACAGTGAATATACAAACCTAGCCTAAGTAATTAAAGAACGCAATGTACACAATTGATCTAACTCTACGTCACGTCCCTATGCCCGTCAGCATTGAGCGCAAGGAAAGTGCGGCAGCAACGGCAGTCTATCAGCAAATTCAGCAGGCCATGGCCACTGGCACCCCGACTGTCCTCGAACTGACGTGCGATCGCCAAGTGGGCAAGAAGTTAACGGTGCTTACCTCAGAAATTGTGGCGGTGCAAATGGCCGATAAGGATGCCCCCTCCAATGTCACCAGTCGGGGTGGGTTCTTTGCTCAACTCGTGCAGCAGTCCAACAATTAAGGGTAAACTCTCAATAAAGTTTAATTTTTCTTTGCAATGGTGCATTTTTGCCGTTAGGATACTAAGCAGACTAATCCGTAGGGGAACGTTTAGCGAATCCTCCCCGTCTGAAGGTTAGGCAACTGTGGTGTGTCGTAATAGGGTTATCTATGGTGAAACGTTTCCTGTCGGCTCTTATGGTCTTGGGGTGTAGCCTTGGTCTTGTGACCCCTGCCCTTGTGCGTGCCCAATCAAATCAAGGGTTTACGTTTACCTGGGGGAACGATTCTAGTGGGCGACAGGAGTTACAATACCACCTGGACTATGGGACGCCTGGTTTTATGGGCGATCGCTACTGGCTACGCCTTGGTCAGCAAAAAGTGGCCATCAACCGCATCAACATCACCTACCCTGACTACTTCAACGGCATTATTGATCCAAAGGGGATTGAAGTCCGTGTTGGTGGGAGCAACGGAAATAGATTCTTCGAGTTTCGCCGCGAGCTTGGCAAAAAAATTGAACTGGCACAAGTCTCCCTTGATCGCGATAATCGTGTGATTGACATTGTCCCTGCTGAGGTGATTCCTGCAGGAACGCCTGTGCAAGTAGTTCTTAACAATGTGTACAACCCCAAGGATGGGGGAATGTACTTCTTCAATGCCCGCATTGGCTCCCCTGGTGACATTCCCTTGATGCGCTACGTTGGCACTTGGATCCTCAGTATTGCCAACCGATAATCCCAACTCCATTTGCCAATGGGTTAACTGGTTAACCATCCCTAGCAGGACGGGGGCGATCGCCCTAGGCTAGGGTTTATGTGTGATTGCCAGCTCACTCTTCACGCCTGATGCGACATTCTGCTAAATCCCCGTTGCCCCACATTTCACCGCTTCTTACCCCATTGATGTACCGTTTGCTGGGGGATATTGTTCTCCAGCAGTATTTTCGTTACCTTGAGGTACACGGCCAAGAGCAGGTGCCCAAAAGTGGTCCAGTGATCTTGGCACCGACCCATCGTTCCCGTTGGGATGCCCTCATTATTCCCTACGTTACTGGGCGGCGGGTGAGTGGCCGCGATTTGTACTATATGGTTTCCCATGATGAGATGCTGGGACTGCAAGGCTGGGTCATTGGTCACTGTGGTGGCTTTGCGGTAAATACCCAAGCCCCTGCAGTGAGTGCGCTGCGCACGGGCGTTGAACTTTTGCGACGAGGGCAAGCTCTAGTGGTGTTTCCTGAGGGAAATATTTTTCGCGATCGCCAGATTCATCCCCTAAAGCCAGGTTTGGCGCGTTTAGCCCTTCAGGCTGCCCGGCGCTGTGAAGAAGCGATCCAGATTGTGCCGATTTTACTCGATTATGCTCAGCCCTATCCCCAGTGGGGAAGTGATGTCAAGGTGATCATTGGTGCTCCCTTGAGTACGGGCAATTACGATCTCATCTGTCCGAAAAGCGCTGCTCAACAACTGATTGGTGATCTTTTTGGGGCACTGCAGCAGCTTCAAGAGGGGCGATCGCTCCTGTGTTTGACTTAGACCTTCAACTGGACTCCGCCTCAGAATCTGTGGGGACAATCAGCGCTTCAAATTGCTGGCGAATCTGATTAGTGACTTCCTTTACGGCTTGTCGTGCCCCTTGGCGATCGCGACGATACAAAGACCAGTAGCTCTCCAAATTGAGGGGTTCGCCAACGCTGACACGCACCTGCCGCAGTCCCACCAAGCGATTGACATTCGGGGTTTTTCCCTCTAGCCAATCAAAGGTGCGCCAGAGAATTAGAGCAATATCCGCAAAACGGTTAATTGTGAATTTCTCACGGACATAGTTACCGGTAATTGAGGTAAAACGCTCCGCAAGACGCATATGGCGTAATCGCACATTGGCTTCCTGGGCCAACCAATTGGCTAAACAGCGTTCTACGGAGGACAGTTGTGCCAAATCACTGCGAAACATCCGTTCCCAAGCTGCCTGCTCAATCCGCCGACAGCGGCTGACAAAGTCTTCACTGGGTTTAAGACCAAAATAGGACTCCGCCACCAACAGAGCACTATTGAGCAGTCGCTGAATTCGTGCCGCTAATTCTGCATTGGCAGAATCAAAGGGCGGCAGTTCCGGAAACGCTTGGCGATAGGAGGTGGCATAAAAGGTCTCTAAGCGATCTAAAAGGTACATCGCCAAGTTCAGGAGGCGACAGTAGAGCTCCTGCGGTTGGGCACTGGGAGAATTGGTAGGGCAACCAAGGCGGTTCTCCAGTTGTGCCATCAGCATTGCCATGCGCTCCCACGAAGGCTGAATGAGGGTGTATTGAAGGCCAATCGGCAGAATGACCACAGGGAGCGATCGCCCGGCCTTGGCCAAATCTTCCAGACACCAAAACCCCAATTGCGCCACTCCCGGCTCTAAGGGGGCCACTAGTTCGTTGTGTTCATTCGTTGCCCCCTCTGGAGCTGCCGCTAGGGGAAATTGTCCCTCCAGCAGTAATTCTCGTGCCGATCGCAGGGCTTGGCTGTCGAGCTTACCGCGCATGATTGAAATGCCCCCTAGCCGTGAAAAGAGCCAGCCAATCTGCTTCCCTGCCCAGAGGGGAATCCCGCGATCGTAAAGAAAATAACCAGTTGTGGGGGGGCGCAGCCGAAGACCCAACCGCCGTGCTGTTTGTGGCAGTAGATGCCACATCAAGTAGCCCATCACCAAAGGATCATCTGTACAGGGATGCCGAAAGGCAATGAGGAGTCGTACCTTGCCTAGCTGAAACTGCTCATAATAGTGGGCAAGGGTTTCCACATTTACCCCTTCAACCCGCTTCAGACCCAAGCCATAGCGGATATAAAAGGGCAGGAGTTGCGCCACTGTCCACCAAACAGGATAGCTAAATCGTTGAGGTAGAAACTGCAAAGGGGGTTGGGCAGTCGCAACCACACTGGACATGACGCAAACTCCTCAGATGCAACGGCTAGACTGAGGCAGTGGCCAACTCCGCAATCAACTGCTCCAACATCGGCTGATCCGCCCAATAGACAGTATTACAGAACTGACAGGTGGCTTCTGCCTTCGCCTCTGTGGCTAGGATATCCTTTAATTCTGCCACCCCTAGGAGCTTGAGTGCCGCTAGCATCCGTTCTTGGGAACAGCCACAGTGGAACCGCACCATTTGCCGCTGGGGAAGAATTTGCAGATCCATATCCCCCAGCAGTTCCTGAAAGATGTCCGGCAGGGTTCGCCCTGCCTGGAGCAGCGGTGTAAAGCCCTTGAGATTGGCCACCCGTTCTTCAAGAGTCGCAATGAGGTGTTCATCATTGGCAGCTTTAGGCAGCACCTGCAACATGAGCCCTCCGGCGGCAGTCACTCCAGCCTCTTCCACAAAAACACCCAACATCAGAGCTGAGGGGGTTTGCTCTGAGGTAGCAAGGTAGTAGGTGACATCTTCTGCAACTTCTCCAGAGACCAGTTCCACGGTGCTGGAGTAGGGATAGCCGTAGCCCAGATCATGGATGACGTAGAGATAGCCTTGGTGGCCAACCGCCGCCCCCACATCGAGTTTGCCCTTAGCATTGGGGGGAAGTTCAACACTGGGATACTGTACATAGCCGCGAACCGTGCCATCGGCGCCGGCATCAGCAAAAACCGTTCCTAAAGGACCATTGCCTTGAATGCGCACATTGACGCGTGCTTGGGGCTGTTTGAAACTAGAGGCGAGAATTAAGCCAGCGGCCATTGTCCGTCCCAACGCAGCCGTGGCAACGTAGGAGAGTTGGTGGCGTTTGCGGGCTTCTTCAGTTAGTTGAGTGGTAATCACACCCACGGCACGGATACCCTCGGCCGCAGCCGTCGCTCGCAACAGAAAATCTGCCATGATTAACCTAAAGAAACGTTTCGTTACACTTAGTTTAAATCTTTCCTCTAAAGGCGGCGGATTGCAGACAAAGCAGGGAAGCCCCTAGCATTCACGTCAGAAAATTGGCGATGATAAGCAAACAACCCTAATCCAGCGTCTAGTGATTTCTCCTATGGCTATGCCCCTAACTGTTTTGTCAGCGGCAACTGTCTTGGCAGAGGCAACAGACTTACCTCAGGGCGGCTTGATTACAGCAATTCCGACGCTGGCGATCGCCCATCGCTTGGTACAACACCTCCGCCACCACTGGCCTTTGGAGACACCCTTGACACTCATTGACGCAGAACACCACAGTACGAGCCTGACCCTTGGGGAATTGGCAGAACTGACGGAGGCAACCTGCCCGCTACAGCTCTATGTGCCACCCCCTATGCCAGAAGCCCTGGTGCAATTTCAGCGCTTAATTGATGTAGTGCGCGAACTGCGCCATCCTGAGCGAGGCTGTCCCTGGGATTTACAGCAAACGGCCACTACCCTCATTCCCTACGTTCTGGAGGAAGCCTACGAAGTGGTACATGCGCTGCAAGAGGGGGAAGCCGGAGCGATCGCTGAAGAGTTGGGGGATCTGCTGCTGCAAGTGGTTCTCCAGAGTCAACTGGCCCAGGAAGCCGATCAGTTTACCCTTGCCCAGGTCATTCAAGGAATTACCGATAAACTCATCCGCCGTCATCCCCATGTATTTGGCGACGTCAACCTGAGCACCCCTCAAGAGGTGCGCGCCCAATGGGAACAGATCAAAGCCGCTGAAAAAGGCAGCGAGGAACCTGTCCCGCTCAGTCAAAAGCTGCAACGCTATGCCCGTACCCTGCCACCCCTAATGGCGGGTATGAAAATTGGTGAGCGAGCCAGTCGTGCTGGTTTAGATTGGCCAACCATTAGTGGTGCATGGGAGAAATTTTATGAGGAGCTAGCGGAGTTTCAAGAAGCACTCCTGCAGGGAAATGCAGAGCAACAAACTGCGGAACTGGGGGATTTACTCTTTAGTGTGATTAACCTTGCCCGCTGGTGCCAACTGGATCCTGTCAATGCCCTACAGCAGACCTACCAACGCTTTATTCAGCGCTTGGAGTGCATTGAAGCGGCCATTGATCGCCCCCCTTGAAACCTACACCCTAGAGGAACTCGAAGCCCTCTGGCAACAGGCCAAAGTACAGTTGGCCACAGAAAACAAG
>DVDZ01000108.1 GCA_015296025.1 Thermosynechococcus sp. M46_R2017_013 | reverse complement strand
CCTAAACACTTGCCAAAGAGGCCAGCGGATTTGCAACTTCTTCGCTGGTAAATTGCCCCATTAGCACATACTCTAAGCGCAGTTTCAGCCACTGGATAAATTGCTGGTTCGTGGAGAGAATGGCAGCGGCAGGCTGCGGGCAACGTGCCTTTTGTTCAGCAAACTGGGGCTGTTCCAAGAAGGCAGGCTCTACCACCAACCAAAAATCAATCTCTTTGCCCTGCTCCCGATAGTGACGCTGTCGCTCGCGAAACACTTCTTCAAGGGGTTCTTCTTCCGTCAAAAATTTTTTACTTGCGAGAATGTAATAGTACGTCGCCATAGGGATCGATGCAAAGCCACAGCATATTCTATACAGTGTTCAGCTTAGCATAAAGGCAACCCCTGTCTTGATGCCACTCTACGTTTATAGAGTCCAGTGGAGGATTGCGCCGCCATTGCCACTGAACTTTATTTTGCCGGCAGTTAAGTAAGATTGCAGCCCGTAACAATCAGAAAAATTTTCCAGAACCTGAAATTTTTATTCAAAGAAAAACCATACTAAACAATAGCCCGATTCTAGATTCCCTAACCCCTCCTAGAGTGTTGCTCCTCTGCTAGGTGCCCCTATGAAAAAAAGTGACAGACCCTTTGGCCTCTCGAAACGGCAGTTTCGCAAATTAATGCGCACCATGCGGCATTTGTTCTATCAGTTGCGCCTCTGGTTGCGACGGCGGCTCAGTTCAGTTGGGCAGCGCGGACAACTGCGGTTTGGCCGCGCGGGGTTTGTGCTGCCCACCGCCGTCATTGTTCTTGTGGTGATTACCCTAACCGTAGGGGCACTGATGTTGCGGACGCTGAATCGCACAGCAGAAGTGGGTGCCCAACGCCAAGAGTTGCGGGTATTGAATGCCACAGCTCCTGCGGTTGACCGTGCGAGGACAAAGCTAGAGTACTTCTTTAACCAAGACCCGCTGCGACCCCAAGGTGTTCCCGGTGAGGCTCAAATTGAGCAGATTATGCTCAATACAGCCAACCGCGACCCTGACCCCTACACTTTTGCCGATGAGCGGCGCATTGATATTAACGGGGATGGCAATCCGGACAACGCCTGGGCATTTCAGCCAACGCCCGACTCCATTATTGCCTATTCCATCTTGATGCGCCGACCCGACGATACCAAGATCAATCAAACCGATGCCGAAAAAGCAGCTCAATTGTTGACCCGCAGTCGGCCGCTGGGAGTTACTGAATTGGGCAATCAGTGTGCCAATCTTGGCTCCACAGGTTCGGCAGCCCAACAGGCAGAAGCGGGTTGGGATGCCGTAGGCAGCGCAATTCTGCGTAAGAATTTCCAAATCAATGCCTTTGTTTATGAAAACCGCAATGGTGGCCAAGCACTTTCAACCATTGACTTTACGCAAGAGCGAGAACTAGAGCGGGGGAACAAGTGGGGGGCTTGGTTCCGCAATGACCTTGAAATCTTTCCGGGGCCAGACTTTCGCTGGAATGGGGCAATGCACACTGAAGGGAGTATCTTCTTAACCGCTGGCAGTGGTTTCACCGCTTACCTAATTAGTTCACCGAATTCCTGTGTCTATACCCGCACGGCTTCGGAAATTACAGCAACGGAAGTGGTGGATGTCAATGATGTGGATGGAGACGGCAACACCAACGAAATCATCTTTCAAGGCCAGTTTATGGCAGGAAGCCTGCGGGATAACAACACCAACGCAGGAAAAGTTGAAATTCACTCTTATCGTGAACCCCCCGCAGCACCGTTCACCACAGGGGATAACAATCCACCCAATGAAAATGTGACACTAAACGCTAACCGGGATTCTGTGATTAATGGTCGCAACCCTGCAGATGTTGCCCTTAACCCGGTAAAGATTTTGACTGAGGATCGCAGTGTATCCCGTGGGAGTGACCCCACTAATCTAAGTGTGCGCGATAGCCAATGGGACAACCAGTTTTATGTGCAGCAGGGGCGTTTTGCCAACAAGACCCAACCCAAACCCTACGTGGATGACACCTATCGTGCCGATGACCTCTATGGTCCTAAGCCCGCTTATGGCCCGGATGCTGGGAAGCAGATTCCACCCG
>DVDZ01000196.1 GCA_015296025.1 Thermosynechococcus sp. M46_R2017_013 | reverse complement strand
GGACGCTTTTGGGGAATGCCTCTGTGGAATTGCCCCCCGAAGAACTTCAGCCTTTGGCGATCGCTTGCAGGCAGTGACTCTAGAACAGGTCAATCAAGCACTGCAGGAGCTGATTGATCCCGACCACCTTGTCATTGTAACCGCCGGTCCTGCAGTATCCTTTAACCCGTGACATACTCCCGACCCTCACGCTTCGCCTAAAGGGCGGGCTTCTCCAGTCTTTCCACCTGCGCGTTTTATAGTGAGCCGATGCCCTAGGCCCACTTTTTTGACCCCAAAATATTGCCGCAGCATGTTATTTTCCGGATTAAGCGTGTACGCTCATCCTGAAAACTGCTGAGCTAACAGAGGTCAACGGTGAGGCCGAACCCATCCACATCCTGTTTTGGCGCTGCCCAAGTTCACGCACAACCTGAAGTCTGTCTCTAGTTGCAGGCTGCGGGTAAAAAAGTTCCATGGGAAGTTGGTGCTTGGGAATGAGTCCTACTTCATCGCCAGTGGTGCAGCGGTCACCGTATCCGTCTTGAAGTGGTACATTGAGCAGCAAGATTTCCCTTCGGGAGAACGCGGGGCTTCCCGCCAATTAACGAAAACCTAAAACCATGTTCAACCTCAGCCTTAGCCTCTACCAACTGGAACAGTGGGCCAACCAATGGGTGACGGGTCAACTGAGTCACCTCACTCCAATCAGTATGGGGATTGTCTTTCTTGCGGGACTCCTCACCAGCCTCACCCCCTGTACTCTCTCAATGTTGCCGATTACAGTTGGCTACATTGCTGGCTATGCCACAAAACAAAATGGCTCTGTCATCCGTCAATCCCTCTGGTTTGCCTTAGGTCTAGCAACCACCCTGACGGTGTTGGGCATGGTGGCTGCCGTTGCTGGTCGCATCTATGGCCAAGTGGGGTGGGGATTGACCCTCTTTGTCAGTGTTGTGGCGATTCTCATGGGATTAAACCTACTCAATGCCCTACCGCTGACATTTCCCCGCAGCCGCTTCCTCGAAGAATTGCCCGATCGCGTTCCTGCGGGTCTGCAGGCCTATACCTTGGGGGCAACCTTTGGCTTGGTGGCAGCCCCCTGTAGTACCCCTGTGCTAGCAACCCTGCTGGCCTGGGTGGCCACAACCCAAAAGCTAGGGGTAGGGGCAGGGCTGCTCTTGGCCTACACCAGCGGCTATGTGGTGCCCTTGATCTTGGTGGGGGCTTTTAGTGGGGTATTGCAGAAGCTGCTGGCGCTACGGCAGTGGTCAAGCTGGATCACGACGCTGAGCGGCCTGTTGCTGATTGCCTTTGGCGTCTTTGCCTTAGTCACTCGGCTGTAACAATCCTGAGGACTCACTCAGCCATGCCAGCACCTCTAGACGAAATTTGGGGACGGATGAGCACAATGGGGGTCTGCTCGTCGGCGTTGCCAGCGGGATTTTTCTTGAGGGCAGCGGTGAGGAGCTGGTGAGAGACCCCTTGGCTAGCAGCAAGAACTTCAACTGCGCCCAAGTCGTTGACATCTACAATGGCGATACCTAGCCCTGTTTGGGCGGCAAGGTCATCCACAATGGCTTGAGAGTTGACTGGCCCCATGACAATGAATTGATCGTAGGGAGGCAGTGTGCCGGTGACATCATCAATGAGGCGAGCCTGCTTTCCAGCTAGTTGATAAAAGCCTCCCTTGTGGCCAAAGATTTTGGCGATCGCCCCCCCCAGAAAAGCAAAGAGCACCCGCAGCGTTCCCACCTCCTCCACAAGGGCTTGCATACCGCAGGCAGTGGCCAAGCTGGAGGTGGGCAAAAAAAACTGACACACCCGTGTGGCCACCCAGCCGGGGCGAAGCTGGGCCGGATCCTTGAGGCGGCCTTGAATAATGGCAAGGGGCGTTTCACCAATGGCCACAATATCCCCCGCCTGAGCATGGGGCATCACATAGCGATTCAGCACCTCTAGGGGGATATCCAAGGGTGTCAGTAAATGGGTTCGCACAGGCAACACTTGACACCCTTCCGCTTGGCGCCAAATTCCTGTTTCTCCCTTAGGAGGAAACTTGAGAGGGATAAACTCATGGTGGGTTTTGGGAAAGCGGCCGTGGGGACCGTAGGCAACGTAGTGAATCTTGACCCAAGCCGCCTTTACCTCGCTGACCCCTAGCCCCTGCAGATCCACGCAGAGTTCAACATGGGTTTGCTTGGTGGCCTTGACAATGTAGGCAAACCAATAGCCATCTGCACGGGGAGGAAACTCTGGCTCTGGGTGGCGCGGGATTACCTGCACTGCGGTTTGGATTTGTTCCACACTGCCCTCGGACAACAGCACCACCTCTGCCCGCAGCTCCGGCACCATGACCTCAATCCCGCGGTGGGGATTGCTGAAGCCCAATAGCCCCACAAACCGATAGTGGGTTGGCTCATAGATTTCCAGATTCCAAGTGGCACGGATCACCTCTAGGGGATGGGCAGGCCGCCGACGATAGCGCCACTCCAAGCCAATTGCCACCAAAACGGCTAACAATCCGAAGGCAGCTACCCCTATCCCGACAATTGTTGTCATCAACCCGTGTCCCATACCACTGCATTTCCCGTATTGCTAGATTACAAGCAGTTAGGCATTTTTGGAGTGATTGAATTTTGCAGTGGCAAGAAGTTCGTGGCAATTGGCTGTGCTTGCCCCAGCGTCCCCTGGGGTGGATTCACTTTTTAGGCGGAGCCTTTGTGGCGGCTGCGCCTCAGGTCACCTATCGGCGCCTGTTGGAGTACTTGGCAGAAGCCACTACGGCATCATTGCCACTCCTTTTGTGAATCACTTTGACCATGGGGCGATCGCCCTTGAGGTGCTCCACAAACTGGACTACGCCCTCGATTGGCTTGTGCACCGCGGCGGCTATCCACCGGCGCTGCCGATTTACGGCCTTGGCCACAGTATGGGCTGCAAGCTCCACTTGCTCATTAATAGCCTCCACGATGGCGATCGCGCCGGCAACATTTTCTTGGCGTTTAACAACTACGCCGCTGCCCAATCCATTCCCGGCTTAGACAATCTGACCCCCGTAGGCGTCGAGTTTAGCCCCACTCCCGCCGAAACCGAGGCACTCATCCAGCAGCAGTACCCCGTGCGCCGCAACCTGCTCATTCGCTTCCAAGACGACGACATTGATCAAACCCCCCGTCTACGCAGCCTTCTCAGAGCCAAATTTGGCGATATGGTCACCGCCTTGAAACTGCCAGGCAATCATCTTACCCCCCTCAGCCAAGACCTCAAGTGGCAAGTGGGAGCGGAATTTTCCCCCTTGGATGCCGTGGGTCAGTGGATTAAGCAGCGTCTTTTTCCAGAAATGCAAACTCTTGAAGAATGCCTGTTGGCATGGCTCAATCCCCTCAGTACTGTCCGTCGTTGCCGCCCCTAACATGGCACAATCGCATAAAGAACCCCTGCACAAAAAAAGGACTTTGCCTGTGACTGTTGCCCTCTCTACTGCTGCTCGCCCCAATTCCCGCGGCTACTTTGGCCGCTTTGGGGGTCAGTACGTGCCCGAAACGCTGATGCCCGCCCTCAGCGAATTGGAAGCGGCCTTTGCCCACTACCGCCACGACCCTGACTTTCAAGCAGAGCTGCAGCACCTGTTACAGGACTATGTGGGTCGTCCTAGCCCCCTCTACTTTGCAGAGCGCCTCAGTGCCCACTATGCCAATGACCAAGTCCAGCCGCAGATTTATCTCAAACGGGAAGACCTCAATCACACCGGTGCCCACAAGATCAACAACGCCCTCGGCCAAGTACTCTTGGCTCAACGTATGGGCAAACAGCGCATTATTGCTGAAACAGGAGCCGGTCAGCACGGCGTAGCCACAGCAACAGTCTGTGCCCGCTTTGGCCTCCAATGCGTCATCTACATGGGGGTTCAGGACATGGAGCGGCAGCGCCTCAACGTGCTACGGATGCGTCTATTGGGCGCAGAGGTGCAACCCGTCAGCGCGGGCACAGGAACACTCAAAGATGCCACCTCCGAAGCCATTCGCGATTGGGTGACCAACGTGGAGACAACCCATTACATCCTTGGCTCAGTGGCAGGTCCCCATCCTTACCCTCTGTTGGTGCGGGAATTCCATGCCGTAATTGGCAAAGAGACGCGCCAGCAGTGCCTTGCAAAATGGGGCGGGCTGCCGGATATTCTCCTTGCTTGCGTCGGGGGAGGCTCCAATGCCATTGGACTGTTCCATGAATTTGTTGAAGAACCACAAGTGCGCTTAATTGGGGTTGAAGCCGCAGGTCAAGGGTTGGACACCGGCTACCATGCTGCCACCCTCACCAAGGGAGAAGTGGGGGTGCTCCACGGGGCAATGAGCTACTTGCTGCAGGATGAAGAAGGGCAGGTGGTGGAGGCTCACTCCATTAGTGCCGGCTTAGACTATCCGGGGGTCGGGCCAGAGCACAGCTACCTCAAGGACATTGGTCGGGCAGAATACTACAGTGTCACCGATGCCGAGGCTGTGGCCGCCTGTGTCCGCCTTGCCCAGTTGGAGGGAATTTTGCCAGCCCTAGAGACTGCCCATGCCTTGGCCTATCTGGAAACCCTTTGTCCACAACTGACGGGACAACCGCGGATTGTCATTAACTGTTCAGGACGGGGCGACAAGGACGTGGAAACCATTGGCCGCTACTTTCAGGGGCAGTAAGGCTAGGGTATTCTGAAGGCGTACAATTTTACGGTGGCAACAATGGACGGGGGCAATCCCATAGTTGTTTTTACGGTTTTGCTGGCCGTTATTTTAGTGATTCCCCCCTTGTTTGAGCGGTTGCGCCTGCCGGGGTTGGTGGGGCTGCTCCTTGCCGGTGTTCTCCTTGGCCCCAATGGGCTACAGTTTTTGGAGCACAAGAGTGAAACCATCCAGCTCCTCTCTAACATCGGCAAGGTTTACTTAATGTTTGTGGCCGGTCTAGAAATTGACCTCAGCCAGTTTCGCAGAACCCGCCATCGTTCGGCAGTCTTTGGCTTTTTCACCTTCATCGTACCCATTATTACCGGAATCATCATTGGGCGCTGGTTTGGTTTTGGCTGGAATAGCTCCCTGCTGATTGGCTCAATCCTTGCTTCCCACACGCTGCTGGCTTATCCGATTGTGCGACGGCTGGGGGTTGTCCAAAACGAAGCCGTCACTATAACCATTGGAGCCACGATTTTTACCGATACAGCCGCCCTAGTGATTTTGGCCATTTGCGTGGGCATTCACAGGGGGGAATTTACGCTGCTGACGCTCCTTCATCAACTGATTACCCTCAGCCTTTACTGCTTTTTGGTGCTTTGGGGCTTTGATCGCGCTGGCAAGGAGTTTTTCCAGCGATCGCGCGACGATCAAGGAAATCAGTTTCTTTTTATTCTTTTGGCATTGTTTGTTGCTTCTGTTGCTGCCCAAGTCATTGGCGTTGAGCAAATTGTGGGTGCTTTCTTGGCCGGTTTGGCCGTCAATGATGTTCTCGGCGAGAGTCCCGTCAAGGAAAAGGTGGAGTTTATTGGCGGTGTGCTTTTTATCCCCTGTTTCTTTGTGGATATGGGGTTGTTGATTGACATTCCCGCCTTTGTTGAAACCCTCAGTTCAATTGGAATTACGGCGGCGATTGTCGTGGGTCTAATGGGCAGCAAATTCGTTGCCGCTTGGCTTTCGGCGCTGTGGTACCGCTACACGCCCATTGAGATGCTGACCATATGGTCGCTGTCCTTACCGCAGGTGGCGGCTACCCTGGCAACAACACTGGTGGGATTTCAAGAGGGCATCTTGACCAAAGATGTGCTCAACAGTGTTCTTGTCCTAATGGTGGTGACTTCGATTCTAGGCCCGATGATTACCGCTCGCACCGCCAGTTGCCTTCCCATTCCTCAGCCGCAACAGGAGGACATTGAGGAGCTGGCCAATTGGTGGGATGGCAGTGAGGAGGCTCAGCCCCATCCCTTTACCGTCGTGGTGCCCATCCATAATCCCCAAACCCAGCGATCGCTTGTGGAATTGGCAGCACTTTTGGCTCGCCATGAATCTGGGCGGGTGGTGCCAGTAACAATTGTCCCTGCTCAGGTGCACATGGACGATCCCCAGCTCGATGCTGCGCTCAACCGCGGTCGTAAACTTACGCGCCGCGCTGTGGAACTGGCCGAGGTCTATGGCGTCGAAGCAACTGCCGCCCTGCGCATTGATGATGATGTTGCCCTAGGGATTAGTCGCTTTAGCCGCGAACAGAATGCCAGTTTAATTGTGTTGGGGTGGTCAGAAACCGGCAGTTTGCGAGCACGGCTCTTCGGCAATGTCATTGATAGGGTTCTTTGGTCAAGTCCTTGCCCGGTGGCCATTACTCGGCTGCTAGATGCACCGGAACACATTGGCTCGATTTTGGTACCCACGCGGGACCTCACCCCCAGTACGTTGCGGATCGTCAGATTTGCCCAAGCTTTAGCCAGTAGTAGCCAAGCCAAAGTGGTGCTGCTGCATGTCTTTTTAACCAACACCCCCCCAGAGCAAATAGGACAGTTTGAACAGGATTTGCGCAATATCCTGCAAGAAACCGGCGGGGCGATCGCCACCGACATTCAAACTGTTGCCAGCAACAACATTGCTAGCACTATTCTCCAAGAAGCGCAAAACTGTGATCTTGTCCTGATGCGCTCCATTCGGCGGGGCACAGCGGGCGGCATGGCGGTTAGTGACATTACCACCCAAGTCATCCGCCAAGTACAGACCTCGATTATTCTTTTTGGCGAACCCCACCGCCTCAGTTAAAACTCGGCATTGCCCGGCGTCCGCGGAAAGGGAATCACATCACGAATGTTGTCCATTCCCGTCATAAACTGCACAAGGCGCTCAAAGCCTAGGCCAAAGCCCGCATGGGGCACACTGCCATAGCGGCGCAAGTCCAAGTACCACCAGTAGGGAGCAGGGTCTAGCCCTTGGCTGGCAAGCCGCTGCTGCAACACTTCCAGCCGCTCTTCCCGCTGCGAGCCGCCAATAATCTCACCAATTTTGGGCGCTAGAACGTCCATGGCCGCCACAGTTTTGCCATCCTCGTTTAGGCGCATATAGAAGGCCTTGAGTGTAGCCGGATAGTCATAGACAATCACGGGGCGCTGGCAGTACTCCTCCGCTAGATAGCGCTCATGCTCTGACTGCAAGTCCAGCCCCCAAGCCACTGGAAACTCAAAGGGGCGGCTACTCTTTTCAAGGATTTGGATGGCCTCTGTGTAACTTAAGCGGGCAAAGGATTGGCTGGCCATCTGCTCAGCGGTGGCCATGACGCTATTGTCAATGCGCTCTTGAAAGAAGGCCAAATCCTCTGCGCAGTGGTCGAGTACAGAGCGAAAGACAAACTGTAAAAAGGCTTCCGCCAGCTCCATATCCCCCTTGAGGTCACAGAAGGCCATTTCCGGTTCCACCATCCAAAACTCCGCCAGGTGGCGCGAGGTATTGGAATTTTCAGCGCGGAAGGTAGGACCAAAGGTATAGACATTGGTCAAGGCCGTGGCCATAATTTCCGCCTCCAATTGACCACTCACCGTGAGGTAGGCGCGGCGACCAAAGAAGTCTTGACTAAAGTCAATCTCCCCCGCCGGCGTTTTTGGAGGCTGAGCCAAATTCAGTGTTGTTACGGTAAAGAGTTCCCCTGCTCCTTCGCAGTCACTGGCAGTAATGATTGGCGTGTGCACCCAGAGGAAGCCCCGTTCCTGAAAGAATTGGTGAATGGCCATAGCACAGGCATTGCGCACACGCATCACGGCGCCGAGGGTATTGGTTCGCGGTCGCAGATGGGCAATCGTGCGCAGAAATTCAAAACTGTGGCGTTTCTTTTGCAGGGGATAGCTCTCGGCATCTGCAGCCCCCCAGAGGTGCATCTGCTGGGCATGGAGTTCTAGGGCTTGCCCCTTGCCGGGAGACAGCACCAGTTCGCCCCTAAATTCTACAGCAGCTCCTGTGGTCAGGTTTTTTATCCAAGGGGTAGCGGCGGCCAAGGTGTTGGGGATAACTACCTGCAGCCCAGCAAGAGTTGAGCCATCGTTGAGGTTGACAAAGGTACATTCTTTGAGTTCGCGCTTGGTGCGCACCCAGCCTCGGACGGTCACGCGATCGCCCAGTTGACCTCGATGGAGAATGTCTTTAATCCGCTGTTGCATTTGCTGATTCCCTATAACTGCACAATAGTTACCCCACGACCCCCCTCTTCGGGAGGGGCAAGGGTATAGTTCTCAACGCTGGGGTGCTGATCTAAAAATTGATGCACAAAGCGGCGGAGGGCACCACTGCCATGGCCATGGATAATCCAAACGGTTCCCTCTTGGCGGTTGAGGAATTCCTCTAGGAGAGGTTCTGCCTCGTGGGTACGCTTGCCCCGCAGGTCAAGGGTACGGCTTTCAGTGCGAATGGTCGGTACTTTGGGGGGGGGCTGGGTCGGGGCAAGGCTTCTGCTGATTTTGTTTAGAGGGCAGGTGTACCGGTTCTCCTTGAAGGGATTCAACAGCATGGGGCGGCACTGTAAATTTCACGTTCCCCACTTGGACAACGATATCCCCCTGCCGGCTGACGCTGAGAACCTCGCCCACCTGTTGCCATTGGGGTAAGCGCACGCGATCGCCCGGCTGGGGAATAAAGCCAACGGGCGGGGGTGGGGGTAAATAAGTGTTCTCGATTCGATGCAGCGCCGCTTGGGCGGCTTGAACCTGTTCGGGACTGTTGGCCCTTTGGAGTTGGGCAATCACTTTGGCAATTTGCCGTTGCGCCTCATTGAGGGCAGTGCGTACTTGCTCCTCCTGTTGTTGGCGCAGTTGCTGTTGCCGCTGGCGCAGTTGCTGGGCTTGGCTGGCAATTTCTTGGTAGAGGGCTTCAGTGTCACGAAGCAGTGCCGCTGCCGCCGTGGTTTTGGCCTCTTGGGCTTGGCGTTGGCTCACTAGTCCCAGAATCATCTCATTGACACTGTTCCTCTCACTGTGGAGACAGGCTTTAGCCTCTTCAACAATGCTGGGGTACAGCCCCAACCGCTGGGCGATCGCTAGGGCATTGGATTGGCCGGGAATGCCCCACAGCAGCCGGTAGGTCGGGGCTAGGGTCTGCTCGTCAAACTCCACAGCGGCATTTTCAAAGCGGCTGTCCTGATACTTGAGGGCCTTGAGTTCGCCATAGTGGGTTGTGGCAAACGTGAGACTGGCGTGATCTGCCAGATAGCGCAACAGGGCGATCGCCAGCGCTGTGCCTTCACTGGGATCGGTGCCTGCCCCCACTTCATCAAGCAACACCAGTGTATTGCCGCCTGCAACCTCTAGCTCCGCCAAAATATCGCGGATATTGCAGATATGACTGGAAAAGGTGGACAGGTTTTGGGTGAGGGACTGCTCATCGCCAATGTCTGCCCAAATGCCCACAAACCAAGGCAACTCTGCGGGTGCAGCCGCCGGCACATACAGCCCCGCCTTGGCCATGAGGGCTACCAATCCCAATGTTTTCAGCGTTGCTGTTTTCCCGCCGGTATTCGGACCTGTAATCGTGACCACCTTTGTGGGGGGCTGCAATTCAAGATCAATTGGCACCACCGTCTGCCCCTGTTCGTGCTGCTGTTGCCAGACCAACAGGGGATGGCGCAGCGCTTTTAAGTGCAGCCGCGTCTCGCCGACAAACTGGGGTGGATTGCCCTGCAACCAGAGACTGTAGCGGGCACGGGCAACTGCCATATCGAGGCTTGTCAGTACATCGAGCAAATACCACAGATCGTCACTGATGGTGGCCAATTGATCCGAGAGGGCTTGGCAGATGGCACGCTCGGCCTCGGCTTCCTGATGGACAAGCTGTTGCAGGCGGTTTTGTAGCTCAATGGTTTCCTGTGGCTCAATGTAGAGGGTGGCGCCACTGGCGGAAAGATCGTGGACAATTCCGGGAATCTGGTCTTTGTGGGTGGCTTTCACTGCCAACACATAGCGATCGCGCCGTTGTGTAACCACCGCCTCCTGAATTGCACTGGCTCGCTGCTGCAAAATTTGCTGTAGGTGCTGTTGGATCTGGGCGCGGCATTGCCGTTGCTGTTGGCGAATCTGCGCCAATTCGGGACTGGCGCGATCGCTCACTTGCCCTTGATCCGTAATACAGCGGTAGATCTCTTGGGCGACCTCCGGATAGGTGCGGACGCCGGCCACTAGTCGTTGCAGTTCCTGCAGTTGCTCGTGTTCCTCAATTTGCCGCCGCTGTTGTCGCCCAGCACTCAACAGGTGGGCGATCGCTAGGAGTTCACTTCCCTGCAAGCAGCCCCGATGATCCAACCGCTCAAGGGCAGGTTCAAGATCCGTCACCTGACTGAAATCTAAGCGCACTTGGTGCACCGTTTCCAAGGCAATGACTTCTGCGGTTTGCGCCAACAGCACCTGAGTGGCTGCCGGGGTGCCAGCCAAAATTTCGCCCGACTGTAGCTGACGCATTCCCCGCTTTGTCGAAGCAAACGTTGCCAACTGCTGACACAGACGCGGCCACTCTAGCCGCCCTAGGGATTTATCGAATGCACTAATTTGTGACGCTGTAACAACCAATGTTCGCCATCTGCTGAAAACACTACTCTCACTGACTGTAGCACTGCTTACCCATCGGTGCAGCCGTTCTAGAAGACAATCCCTGACATCTCCATATCCACAGCATTTTGCAGTTTCAGGAGTGTACTGGTGAGGGCTTCAGAATCGAGGTAGGGCCACTCGAGGGCTTGGGCAATTGTTTGCAATCGCTCTGTAATGCTCGTGAGTTCAGAAAAAATATTGTTGTGGGGCAAACCCGCAAAGAGTGCCATCGCGCCTTGATTGACCGCCCACTTGCACTCCGATGCATGGACATGGGTGCGCATACCACTGAGAAGAATGACATTTATTTCTGGATAGTGCTGGCGATACTGGCGACAAAAATCGTAGGGATTGGTTTTGGGCATCCCCAAATCCAAGAGCAATAGGCTGATTTTGCAGTTGAGGGACTCCACATGGGCAATAATTTTTTCTAGCTCAAAGTGAGAAGTTGCCCAAATTGTCGAAATCCCTTGGGAGTTCAAGACTTCCCG
>DVDZ01000171.1 GCA_015296025.1 Thermosynechococcus sp. M46_R2017_013 | reverse complement strand
CTTTTTTAGGCTTTAAGCTATCGTTTAACACTTCGTGATATACATGGTCTTGGTTGCGTATTTAATTTTAGAGCTAGTGGACATACCAGAATACTTTGGGAAGAAACGGTTAGACAAGTTGAAATATTGGCAATTAGAACTCAGTCGGCGATGTTCAATAGTGCATTGGAGCTTTGATTGGCCGCCAGAGCTACTGGTGGCCTCTCACATCCGCTCGACGCAGGCTTAGAGTGTTAGGTTTTGTTACAGGATTCAGCACTTTTGGTGAAGGGGGTGCTTTGGAGTAGTGACTTTACCCAATTGGAGTACCAGTTGGTCGGGGGGCTGGCTGTTGGTAGCTTTACTGTTGCCTTGAGTACAGCAGTGTGGCCACTCCTGAATGCCGCCATTGGCATCCGCGTTTCCCCCAAAGAGGAAATCGAGGGGCTGGATATTGGCGAGCATAACATGGAAGCCTATGCCTGCTTCCTTTGCCGCGAAGTTCCGCGAAGAAGTCAAAGGGTTTGTGGATTTGCTAAAGAGAGGTGCGGCAGTGGTTACTCCTAGGGCAGGCTTAACACTTGTATTGGCACTGGGGGCGTTGCTGGTACTCAGCCCTTTATTGGTGGCGCTTTGTACCTCCGCGTGGCCACCGGGAACCTTGCCCACCCAATTGTTGCCCCCTCAAGGCTGGACATGGCAAAGCTATCAAGCGGCATGGCAGCAGGGACACTTTATCCTGGCTTTTGCCAACTCAACGTTTGTGGCTTTGGCGGTGACGGCGCTTCAGTTGGTGACCTCAGCCTTAGCAGGTTACGCCCTTGCGCGGCTTTCGTTTCCGGGTCAACAGACAATTTTGCTGCTGATGCTGGCAACCCTAGTGATCCCATTTCAACTCTTGGTAATCCCCATTTTTCTCATCCTCAAGGCGGGTCATCTCATCAATACCTATGGGGCATTGATCTTACCAACTGCGGCCAATGGCTTTGGTGTTTTTTTGATGCGGCAGTTTTTTCTCACCTTGCCCGTTGCCCTTGAGGAGGCAGCACTCTTGGATGGGGCAAATCGGTGGCAAGTGCTCTGGTATATTCTCTTGCCCCTGAGCCGACCGGCCTTGGTGACGCTGTTTATCTTTACCTTTGTCGGGGAGTGGAATGATCTTTTTAAGCCCTTGGTCTTTACCACCAAACCAGAACTGATGACGGTGCAGCTTTCCCTAGCCAATTTTCAGGAGCAGTTCACCAATGATTGGCCGTTGATGATGGCGGCGGCGGTGATCGCCACTGTGCCGGTGATGATTTTGTTTATTTTGGGTCAGCGGCAACTCATTCGTGGCATTGCGACTACAGGGCTAAAGAGCTAAAGTGCCGTTCGGAAAACCGTACTGCAACAGGAGTTGCGATCGCTAACTCTCTCTCGCTACATTAGCACTCGAAGGGTGAGAGTGCTAAACAATAACAAGTCAGGCTCTTACCCCCAGAGACTGCGCGATGAGCCGTGCAGTGAGTGATATAGTCCATACTCTTACAATTGGGAGAACAGTACGCTATGGCACCCGTATCTCTAAGCGTTTCAACTGTGAAGCCTTTGGGCGATCGCATTTTTGTCAAAGTCAGCGAAAGTGAAGAACGTACCGCAGGGGGCATCCTTCTGCCCGACAACGCCCGTGAAAAACCCCAAGTGGGCGAAGTGACCGCCGTAGGTCCCGGTAAACTCACTGAAGACGGCAAGCGCCAGCCCATGGATGTGAAAGTGGGGGACAAAGTGCTGTACTCCAAATATGCCGGTACCGAAGTGAAACTGGCGGGCGAAGACTACGTTCTCCTCTCGGAAAAAGACATCTTGGCCATTGTTGGCTAGGTCGCTGACTCCTTTTCATTGCTGTGCGATTTTTCATCACTGTTGAACGATTGAGGTAGGAAACACATATGGCGAAGCGCATTATCTACAACGAAAATGCTCGTCGTGCCCTCGAAAAAGGGATGGACATTTTGGCTGAATCTGTGGCCGTGACCCTAGGTCCAAAAGGGCGGAACGTGGTTCTGGAGAAAAAATTTGGTGCGCCGCAAATTGTCAACGACGGTGTCACTATTGCTAAAGAAATTGAGCTTGAAGATC
>DVDZ01000176.1 GCA_015296025.1 Thermosynechococcus sp. M46_R2017_013 | reverse complement strand
AATCACCGCAACTAGATCACAAGGGGACTGGGGGGACGCAATTTATAATGGGCGCATTCCTCACAGGTCTTTAGCGATGATTGGCGACTCCCTTGAAAAAGCAACGCTTAGCTCAGACAGCGGGACATTGGTCGATCAGCTTTTAGAAATTGGCATTGCCCTTTCCGCCAGCCAATCCCTAGAGGAACTGCTGCATCTCATTCTCACCAAAAGTCGGCAAATAACCGCCAGTGATGCGGGCACCATTTTTCTAGTGCAGCGACAGACAGAGCCGGCGGTGCTTGAATTTAAGGTGGCTCAAAACGACAGCGTTGCCCTGCCTGAGCAGGTACAAGACAGTACAATTCCCCTGACGCCGACAAGCTTGGTGGGCTATGCAGCGTTGACGGGAGAATCCCTGAATATTGCCGATGTCTATGCCCTCGACGGCAGTGAAGTGTACCAATTCAACCGCTCCTTTGATGAGCTTTTCCAATATCGAACCTGCTCAGTCTTGGTGGTGCCGATGCAGAATGTCAACGGTGAGGTAATTGGCGTTCTGCAACTGGTTAACCGCAAGCGATCGCCAGAAACCCTGTTGACGCCAGAAACGGCGGTCAGTCTGACCCAGCCCTACAGTGCTTGGGAAGAACACATTGTGCGATCGCTGGCCAGTCAGGCGGCGGTGATTATTGAGCGCAATCAGCTTCTTGAGAGTATTGAACAGCTCTTTGAAGGGTTTGTCACTGCCTCAGTGCAGGCGATTGAGGTGCGGGATCCAACCACGGCAGGACATTCAGAAAGGGTAGCGGCTCTCACCGTACGCCTAGCGGAGATCACTCATGCAACGTCGAGGGGCATCTTTCGCGAAGTCTCCTTTAGCGATCGCCAACTCCAGGAGATTCGCTATGCAGCTCTGCTCCACGATTTTGGCAAGGTCGGAGTACCGGAGACCATCCTGAACAAGCAGAAAAAACTCTTCCCGGAGCAACTGGAGGTCATTCGCCAGCGCTTTGCCTTGGTGCGGCGCACCCTAGAAATGGAAACAGCGCAGGCCAAAGTCAACTATTTGCTCTCCCATCCCCACAGCCCGCACGCTGGCGAACAGGCTTGTTCCCACTGTGCTTTTTTGCGTCATCTCGACGAACAGCTACAGCAACAACTGCTCACCCTAGAACACTACTGGCAGTTATTAGAGCAGGCCAATGAACCCCAAATCTTGGATCAAGAACCCCTAGCTCGTCTGCAGGAATTGACCCAGTTTTACTACCGCGGTGTTGATGGGCAAATGCATCCCCTAATTACGGCAGCAGAACTGGAACAACTCTTGGTGCGCCGCGGCAATCTCACCGGGGAACAGCGGCGGCTCATTGAAGCTCACGTTACCTACACCTACCACTTTCTCTCCCGCATTCCCTGGACTGCTCACTTAAAGAATGTGCCCATAATTGCCTATGGCCACCATGAACGTCTAGATGGCAGTGGCTACCCCCGCGGCATTGGGGCAGCAGAAATTCCCTTGCAAACCCAGATGCTGGCGATCGCTGACATTTACGATGCCCTCACTGCAAAAGATCGCCCCTACAAAAAAAGCCTGCCAGTGGATGCCGCCCTCAATATTTTGCGGCAAGAGGCCAAGGAATTTAAGATCAACCCCGATCTTGTCGCACTCTTTGAGCAGCAGGAGGTCTTTCGCGTCCTAGGGCACCAGCACTAGGGTTGGTGGGGCGAGGAGTGCCAAAACGAGACTTTCCAGAGCGTTGCCGCCAGCCAATTGGTACAGGTATGGGCGACAATGGCCAGCAGTAAATTATTGGTTGCCACGACGCTATAGGCAAACAATCCGCCAACAATAGTTGCCCACAGGGCATAGGGCCACTGCTGCCGCGATCCAGCGTGCAAAATGCCAAAGCACACAGAACTGCCGATAATTCCTGCCCAATTCAAACCTAAACTTGGCAGAAGCACCCCCCGAAAGAGCAGTTCTTCACTGAGGCCGGGCAAAACGCCAATCCAAAACAAATCCGGCCACAGTAGCGGTGAAAGCACTAGTTTCAGGTAGGTATCTGAGGCAAGGCGATAGGCCGGCCAGAGCCGATACAAAATAGCCCCTATGCCTGTAATCCCTAAACACAGGCCAATGCCAAGAACCACCGCCCAGCCATCCCAGCGCAGCGGTAGGAGTCCCCCCGAAAAGGGGGTAAATAGCCACACCCGCGCCAAAATCAGCCACAGGATGGCTGTGAACGCCATGGCCACTAAGACCTGCGTGCGACTGAGAGGCTCATCGGGCAGGGGAGACTCCGCCATAGGCCTAAGCTTTTTGGAATTGACCAAATTGAAAATTATAGACCTCTTCTTCTTTTTCAGAGATCAGTTTCAAATCCGAGCAGGGACGAGCCACACAAAGGAGCACATAGCCTTTTTCCCGCAGTTCAGGACTCAGCCCCATTGCATCCCCGTGGTCAACAGTGCCCTCTAAAATCTGGGCGGCACAGGTGGTACACACCCCAGCATTACAGGAACTAGGGAGATCAATGCCCGCAGCAGTGGCCGATCGCAGGATGGGCTTATCGGCACCGGCTTCAAAGGTGTAGGTTTGTCCGCGGTGTAGAATCTCAACACGAAAAGTTTGGGTCATTTTGCAGTGAACGATGACGCAACATCTTTTTTCATTATCTCCCTAAGGTTGGCGATCGCTGGCTGTTGCTGGGGCAGACTTTAACCATTCCCGTAGAGGATCGGGAATCGTTCCTCGCCGGCGTTGCGGCAGTTGCAAACAAATGTGCTGGGTGCGGGCAATGGCGACACGATTGCCCGTGGCATCGTAAAGCGTATAGGTCAGTTGAAAACAGCTATTGTCCAGTCTTTGGGGGTCAATTCTCACCCGCAGGCGATCGCCACAGTAGAGGGGTTTCAAAAACCGTACCTGTGCCTCTGTAATTGGCACAATCAGGCCACTACTGCTGAAAAATTGCCGCAGATCTACCCCTAACTGGGCAAGGGCATCCTCATAGGCCTCATGGCAAAACCGCAGCAGATTGGCAAAGTAAACTACCCCAGCCGCATCCGTATCAGCAAAATGAACCGTGCGCTCATAGTCATGAAGGGGTGTTGTATTCATCTGTTGCCATCCCATCAAGTTCCCTAACACAAGCGGTACGCAAAAACACGCCACAGCCTTTATTGTTAATGTAGGGCACAGCCCTTTTGCAAGCTATTGAGAGACGGGACAGATGAGTAACAAAGGCAGTTCTGATCTTCGACTTCTTTTGAGCACGCTTGTGATCAGCGGCTTGGTCGCAGGACTGGCCTATTGGCAGCTCAGTCAACGCTGGCTCCCCTCTTCCCCTGATCACAACGGTGGCTTCCCCACAGAGACCACCACCTCCAAGTGGCAAAAAATTGCCCTTGCTACGACACTGCGCGGCCATCAAGATGAAGTGAACGCGATTGCCCTCAGTCCCGATGGCAATTTACTCGTCAGTGGTGGGGACGATCTCAAGTTGTACTTTTGGAACTTGGCTACGGGAACTGCCCTAGGACAAGCTAAAGGCCACACTGACTGGATCTATGCCCTTGTGATCACTCCCGACGGTCAAACGGTGATTAGCGGCAGCAAAGACAAAACAATTAAGCTATGGAGAGTGGGCGATCGCCAGCTCCAAGCCACCCTCAGTGGTCATCAAGATTTTGTCAATGGTTTAGCCCTCAGCCCCGATGGTCGTACCCTTGCCAGTGCCAGCTATGATCACACCGTTAAACTGTGGGATGTCCCTAGCCAGCAGGAAATCACCACCCTAAAAGGCAATGAGGGCATCATGCTCAGTGTTGCCATCAGTCGAGATGGGCGTTTTCTGGCCACCGGGGGCGTGGATACGCTAATCCGTATTTGGGATCTCCCCTCCCGCCGACTCCTGCGTACCCTCGAAGGACACACCAGCGATGTCAATAGCCTCGCCTTCACCCCCGACAGCAGTCAACTAATTAGCGGTAGTGACAAGGACGGCATTAAAGTCTGGAATTTAACTACCGGGGAACTGCAGCACCAATTTGGCAGTGAAGGCGGCCAGGTTTTTAGTGTGGCCGTTAGTCCCGATGGCAGTGCCATAGCCAGTGGTCACGGCGATCAAACCGTCAAACTTTGGTCCCTCTCTGGTCAGCTCCTGCGCAACCTCAAGGGACATTCTGGCGCTGTGTACAGTGTGGTCTTTGGTCAGGATCAGCTGATCTCCGCCAGTGAAGACAGCACCATCAAGGTGTGGCGTCTGTTTCCGGGAACCCCTTAAAACCCCTAGCCCACACTGCCCTCTAGCTTCAAACTCAGGAGACGATCAGCTTCGACCGCAAATTCCATCGGCAATTGGTTAAAGACATCGCGACAGAAGCCACTAATCATCATTGAGACCGCATCTTCGGCAGAAATTCCCCGCTGGGCAAAGTAGAAGAGTTGATCCTCACCAATTTTTGACGTTGAGGCCTCATGCTCCACCTGTGCCGTGGAGTTTTGTACCTGAATATAGGGGAACGTGTTAGCGGCTGCCGTATCACCAATAAGCATCGAATCACATTGGGAGTAGTTGCGTGCCCCCGTTGCTTTCGGACCAATTTTCACCAAACCGCGGTAGCTATTTTGGGAGTGCCCTGCAGAGATCCCCTTTGAGATAATGGTGCTGCGGGTATTCTTACCAATGTGAATCATCTTGGTACCCGTATCCGCTTGCTGGTAATTATTTGTGAGGGCAACGGAGTAGAATTCACCCACGGAATTATCCCCCACCAAGACACAACTGGGGTACTTCCAAGTAATCGCTGATCCTGTTTCCACCTGTGTCCAAGAGATCTTGGAGTTGCGGCCAAGGCAGAGTCCACGTTTGGTTACAAAGTTGTAGATGCCCCCTTTGCCATTTTCATCCCCAGCATACCAGTTTTGCACTGTGGAGTATTTGATTTCAGCATTGTCAAGGGCAACGAGTTCTACCACGGCTGCATGGAGTTGATTGGTGTCGAACATAGGAGCAGTACAACCCTCAAGGTAGCTCACATAGCTACCTTCATCAGCAATAATTAGCGTGCGCTCAAACTGCCCCGACTCACCATTGTTAATGCGGAAATAGGTAGATAGCTCCATCGGACAGCGGGTGTTCTTGGGAATATAGACAAAGGAGCCATCGGAAAAGACGGCTGAGTTCAAAGCAGCATAGAAGTTATCACCAATGGGGACAACACTGCCCAAGTATTTCTGCACCAAGGCGGGATATTCGTGGAGCGCTTCGGAAATGGAGCAGAAAATGATCCCCTCCTTGGCCAACTCTGCACGGAATGTGGTGGCCACCGACACGCTATCGAAAATGGCATCTACGGCAACATTGGTCAGCCGCTTTTGCTCTGAGAGGGGAATCCCCAGTTTTTCAAAGGTTTCCAGCAGGACAGGATCTACTTCATCCAAGCTTTTTAGCTTTTCCTTCTGTTTCGGAGCCGAGTAATAGACGATATCTTGGTAGTTAATGGGGGGATAGCTCACCCGCGGCCACGTGGGTTCGCTCATCTTCAGCCATTGGCGATAGGCACGCAGGCGAAACTCCAGCATGAACTCTGGCTCGTTCTTTTTGGCAGAGATGAGGCGGATAATGTCTTCATTGAGACCCGCAGGAATTGTTTCGGTCTCAATTTGAGTGACAAAGCCGTATTTGTAAGGCTGATTGACGAGGGATTGTACCGTTGCCGACATCGAGTGTTCTCTTGAGTGAAGGAATGGGCAAAATTTAGAGTATATTAAGCAACAAGATAGTTGCTTTATCCATAAGACTAATTTAGCAACAAAACGGTTGTTTTAGTCAAGGGGGCGTTGTGTGACGCTCACGTCAGATACTAAACAGGACATCTTACACTGCCTTCTCCGCGACGGTCACCTCAGTGCCCAGGAGTTGGCAGCACAACTGGCTATTAGTCCGCAAGCGGTGCGGCGGCATCTTAAAGATCTAGAGGCGGAGCAACTGGTGACCTACGAAGTCCTGTCGGGTACAGTGGGGCGTCCCCAATACCGTTACACGATTAGCGAGGCGGGACGGGAAGAACTACGGCAACTGCAACTGCGCCAACAATGTAGTCAGACAAAGGGCTTTGCGGTTGAACTCTTGGAATCCGTAGCAGCAACCCTTGGCCCTGAGCAGATGCAAGATGTGTTACAGGCAGCTTGGCAGCGCAAGGCGCTGGCCTATCGGGAGCAGATGGGAAGCGGCACTTTAGCAGAACGGCTGGCACGGCTGGTGGCGCTGCGGCGGCAGGAGGGCTATATGGCGGAGTTCTATCCGGTGCAGGATTCCCAAGATGCCTATTTATTTACAGAATATAATTGTGCGATTTCCGCTGTTGCCCAATCTTTTCCCAGCGTCTGTCATCATGAGTTAGAGATGTTTGCGATCGCCCTTGGGGATTGTGCCGTCGAGCGTACCCATTGGATTGTGGATGGCGAGCATCGCTGTGGCTATTTAATTCGCCCCTTGAAATAATATGGCTTTTTGCCGCCCACGTTTGTCCAGCAAAGTTTTCGCACCAGTATGGGTCGCATGGTCTATTACACCCCCAGCGATCGCTACTGGGGTCAAGTGCAGTCTCGACCTCCCCTTGTCTTTCTTCACAGTTTGGGGGGTGGCTCTAGTCACTATGAATGGTCGCAGGTGTATCCGGCCTTTGCACCCCACTACCGTGTTGTTGCCCCAGACCTTATTGGTTGGGGTGAGTCGGATCATCCGGCCCGCGACTACACCAGTAGTGACTACTGGCTAATGATTGCTGAACTACTGCGAATGCTGGGAACGCCCGTGACGGTTGTTGCTTCGTCCCTAACGGCAGGGATTGTCGTGCGGTTAGCGATTCAGCAACCCCATCTTTTTAAGCGTTTGTGCTTGGTCTGTCCCAGCGGGTTCAATGACTTTGGCGAAGATCAAGGGCAGGCGATCGCCAATGCGCTGCTGAATGTGCCAATTCTCGACCGCCTCATCTACACAGTTGCTGCTGCTAACCCCTTGGCTGTACGCAACTTCCTCAGCCAGTTTATTTTTGCCAATCCGCAGCGGCTGCGTCCAGAAACCGTAGAGGCCTACTTAGACGCCGCCTGTCGTCCCAATGCCGAATGGGCGACCCTGGCCACCCTCAAGGGAAATCTCTCCTTTGATTTGAGCCAGTATTTACCGCAGTTGACGATCCCCACTGTGATCCTCTGGGGCGAAAAGGCGAAGCTCACACCCCTTTCTTTGGGGGAGCGACTCTATGCCACCGCCTGCGATCGCCTACAACAGTTTCAAGCCATCCCCAAAGCAGGGGTCTTGCCCCATCTAGAGCAACCCGAATGGGTGATTTACAGTTTGCGGCGGGATTTCTTGGTCTGAGTTGTCCCCGATACAGGTATCCTAAATAAAAGTATTGCTTGAAGTGTTAGGGCAATGGCAGAAATCCAATTCATTCGCGGTATTAACGAAGAAGTCGTTCCCGATGTGCGTTTAACGCGGGCACGGGATGGCAGCAGTGGCCAAGCCATGTTTTACTTTGATAACCCTAAAATTGTCCAAGAGGGTAACCTTGAAGTAACGGGAATGTATATGATTGACGAGGAAGGAGAAATTGTTACCCGTGATGTAAACGCCAAATTTATCAATGGGCAACCTGTGGCGATTGAGGCCACCTACACCATGCGCAGTCCCCAAGAGTGGGATCGCTTTATTCGCTTTATGGATCGCTACGCCGCTAGCCATGGTCTTGGCTTCCAGAAGTCTTAAAAACTTTTAAATTGATTGGCTGTCGATTCAAAAAGATTGTGCTAGCTTAAGATTATGATGCCTTTTTCGTCCTTATTCCGAAGAAAGGCATCTATAAGTTCTATAGCGATACAGTAGGGACATCAATGGATTATCTAGAGAGCCTGCTTGACACCCTCAAATCGTGGTTAAAAAAACTCTTGGAACTTCTCGGTGGCACCGAGCCTACCCCTGAATTGGAACCCATTCCGATTCCGGTACGCGATCGCCAATAGTTCCCTCCATACAGAATGTTGTTATCCTTGCTGTCTTAAACGGTTAGCTCAAGCTTGGCTTTTCATATCTTGGTGCTCCATGGCCCGAACTTAAATCTGCTGGGGCAACGGGAGCCAGAAATTTATGGGGTTGTAACACTGGCGAGTATCAACCAATCCCTACAGGTTTTGGCAGGGGAGTTAGGGATAACCATTGAGTGCCTCCAATCCAATCACGAAGGGGTCTTAGTGGACGCCATTCAGGGGGCAGTGGGTCGTGCTCAGGGAATTTTGATTAACCCCGCAGCCTACACCCATACCAGCGTGGCTTTACGAGATGCAATTGCTGCGGTTGCCTTGCCAACTGTCGAAGTTCACCTGAGTAATATTCATCAGCGGGAAACTTTTCGCCATCACTCCTACATTGCTCCTGTGGCGATTGGTCAAATTGCCGGCTTTGGTGCTGACAGCTATTTGTTGGGGTTACGGGCACTGGTGAATTACTTGCACAAAGAAAGCTAATTCTCAGGGGAGGGGGCGATCGCTAGCGGTGTTCCCAGTTGTCGTGCTAGCCAAAACTCTAAATTGCGCACCCAAGACTTCCCATCAAAGCGCCGCGAGATAATCGGCTGCACCAGTATCGTAAACATTCCCAAGCGATTACCCACCAAAATATCTGTAAACAGGCGATCGCCCACCATGGCCACCTGATTATAGGGCAAATTCATTGCTTGCACAGCCTGACGAATCTTCCGCCGCGAGGGCTTGCCCGCCCCCATCAAAAAGGGCAACTCCACTTGCTGGGCAATCCGTTCAATGCGGCGATGGTTCAAATTATTGCTCACTAGCCAGATGGGCATTTGATGCTTAATCTCCTGGAGCCACGCCAGAATGTTCGGCGGCACCTCCGCATCCCATGTAGGGAGGAGCGTATCATCTACATCCAGCACCATGCCCCGCAGCTGATATTTTGCCAACAGACTCAGGGGCAACTGTTCAATTGTGGTTTCAAGAATTAAATCCGGTTGCAGCAGTGCTGCTAAAGACCTAGTGGCCATTGAAAACGCAAGTAACGAGGAAGAGACTTTTGTCAGACTATCACGAGCTTAGAGAAGGGGGTACTACTAAAATCTTCTCAGGTGTTACTCCAATAACAAAGGATATGCTACCATCTGAGAGAATGCCACGTGTCAACGGATATGGCGAAGGTTCTGGTACTCAATGCTTCCTATGAACCACTCAATATTACGAGTTGGCAACGGGCAGTTGTCCTTTTAATCAAGGGGAAGGCAGAGCAAGTCGAGCACAACGGCAAGATGGTTTATAACAATTTCCCCTTGCCAACGGTGATTCGTCTGCGGCACTACGTTGTTACTCCCTACAAAGAAATTCCCCTTACCCGCCGCAATATCCTGCATCGAGATGGCCACTCCTGCCAGTACTGCGGCTATACAGGCGAGGATTTGACTCTGGATCACGTTATTCCCAAGTCACGAGGGGGCGGTGACACGTGGGAGAATATTGTGACCGCCTGTGTTCGCTGTAATGTCAAAAAAGGGAATCGCACTCCCCAGGAAGCAAATATGCCCCTACGACAAACCCCCCGCCGCCCCATTAGCAGCTTGTACTTTGAAGTGACCAAGCACGTACGCACGGGCACTCATCAAGAGTGGCGCAAATATGTCATTGGTGTCTAAAGGTTGTTATGTCAAGTACTGAGGTTGAGAACTTTAGTCAACTTTTTCCCCTGTTTAATGTTGGTTCCCAAGAGGCACTTGCCTCAATGCTCTCAGTGGCTTGGCGTAACACCTATCCTGCAGGGCGTGCCATTCTGATTGAAGATGCGTGGGGGAATGCGGTTTACTTTATCCTCTCAGGCTGGGTGAAGGTACGGCGACTACTGGCCAATGGGGATTTCATGACACTGGCAATCCTTGGGCCGGGAGATTTTTTTGGTGAAATGGCTATTCTTGATCAATCACCCCGCTCGACGGATGTGGTGGCGCTCTGTCCGGCGGAAGTCTTGTCCGTACCCGCGCAAAAATTTGTCCATGTCCTGCGCCGCGAGCCGGATTTGCACTATCGGATGCTGCAATTAATGGCACAACGGCTACGCCAGACCAATGCCCGCATTGAGCTATTGCACCAACCCCCCGCTGTAAAGCTGGCCCATGTTTTGGTGAACTTGGCACGGCGCTATGGTCAGCAGCAAGAGGCAAATGCCAACACAGCCGTCATTTTCAATGTACCCGTTAAAGATTTAGCGGATGTGGCAAGCATTGGCGTGGAGGAGGCTCAGCAACTGCTGAATAAGCTGGTGGCAAAAAACTGGCTAAAAATCGATGCCGCCAAGCAAGAATTGCAAATTCTTAGTTTGCCGCAACTGGAGCAACTGGCGCAGCAGGCAGTGAGTTGAGGGTAGTTGACTAGTTGAGCAGGAGAGATGTCACCTACTTGAGCTAGGCCATATTTTAGAAAAAAGGTTGTATTCCTACTATGGCGATCGCCCCCAACCTCTACGAACACACCTTGGTTCGCTACACAGATCCGCTGCACGCAACAGAACTGCTGCGGCAATATCGCCCGTACCTAGAAATGATTCCCAGTATGCGGCGGCCGCAGGAAAGTTTAATTCCAATTCCGCTGCCGATCGCCCGCATTCAGGTTCCAGCGGCCACGACAACAAACCAACGTCCCCAAGTGAAGTCGGTGATGGTGCCCTGTGATCTGGTCTTTGTCATGTGCGATCCAGCGTGGAAGGTTACAACTGACATTGAACTGCTCGTCTTTATCCACCGTCCTGGGGAAAGCTTTACCGAACTTCTGACCCGCTGGCGGCAGTCCCAAGTGCTCCTTAGTCGCAGTTATAGCTGGGAAATGCCTTTGCAGCATCGGGATGTCTTTAGCGAGGGCGCCAATCGGCAGTTTCCCCTCTTTGTTCTTTTTCCAGAAACCCTTGCCGTGATCAAGCGCGGTCTGAGAGCCGCTCGATTGCCCTTCGTAATTGATACCACAATTCTCAAGGAGCAGCCGTCTCAAGCTACAAAACTCATGACCGGTTCATCGGAAAGCGCAGAATAGGTTGATCCATATCACAACTCTGGCAACTGCTCCATCACTGCTGCCACCCTGACGCGGGACAGAGAATACCACTGTCGAGCTGAATTCTCGATGTTGTGAGTTTGAGTTGTCCTATGGTGGCTATCCCGATTCAATGCTTGTCCCACCGTCCATTGACAACGGACTTGGTGCGGCAGTATTTACAGGAAATTGGCCGTGTCCCCTTGCTCACGCCTAGTCAAGAACTGAACCTTGCCCAACAG
>DVDZ01000153.1 GCA_015296025.1 Thermosynechococcus sp. M46_R2017_013 | reverse complement strand
AAGTCACCTATGAAGAGCTCGAGCTTTACCGGCAGTTTGTTGAGGAGAAAATCCGTAAGGGACTTTTGGTGCGGGAAATCCGCTAGCACCTTAGACTCTAGACTTTGTAGGGAATGTTGGTGTCCTGAAAGGAGTGGGCTGGATTTAGTCCCATCAGGATGACAGTGTCAATGACGTGGATGATACCGTTTTCCGCTTCAATATCAGGGGCAAGCACAGTGGCATTTTTCACTTCCAAAGGATTGTCGCCATGAATAGGTATGGTGGAACCTTCGAGGGAAGTAACAATCCCCATCTTTTTGAGATCGGCGGCCTTGTAGGCACCAGCAAGCATATGGTACTTGAGAATCCGCGCTAATTGGGGAGGGTTTTGCACAAGGGAGGTAATGGTGCCATCGGGCAGCTTGGCAAAGGCGTCATCATTAGGAGCAAAGACAGTAAAAGGCCCCGGCGATTGCAGGGCTTCCACCAGATTGGCCACCTTCACAGCAGTCACTAGTGTGGAAAAGCCGGAAGTATTTACTGCAATATCAACAATGGTTGCCATAAAAGCCCACCCCAAAATGCGATCAGAATGCACAAAAAAGGTTTGCGATCGCCCCATTATCAAAGCAATGGGAACTATAACAAACGCTAGAATTAGCATACTGAACCTGTATCTGAGTTACTAGCGATCGCTGGTGTCGGCCAGATAGAGAAATTTAATTATGCCAATCGCATCTGTTAATCCCGCAACCGCTGAGGTCTGAAAAACTTTCCCCCTCAGGGGCTGAGGCAGTGCACAGAACCATTGCCCAAGCAGCGATGACCTTGAGAGCTATTGCCTGACATCCTTTATCGGCGTGCCCAGTGGCGAGAAAACACTGCTGATTGACAGGCATCATGGTGCCTAGGCATTTACCGCCGCCCTCTGCAGCGACCGAGGCATTGTCAGCAGGGGTATTTCTTTGCGGATAGAGGTGACTCCAGACAACCCCGTATTTCCCTAGCCACTGAGCCGGTGCTTGAACCAAGGACAGTGATGAAGCAGCGGTACTGGTGTGGCATCTCGAAGCTGGTACTGTCTTTATTTACGCCATGGTCAAGTCCGATCCCCGTTTGCCCTTTGGTGGAATTAAAACCTCTGGCTATGGTCGTGAACTGGGATGGGCAGGCATTTTAAGGTTTGTCAATATCAAAACGGTGTGTCGTTACAGCAATGCCTAACTAACGGCATAAAATTTCCATTCGCGATCGCCCTTTAGTTCTAGAACGTATTTGTGGTACTGCATCAGGCTCTCACGGTGACCCACACTGATGTAGTTGCGAGCCATACGCTGGATATGTTCATAAACCTTTTTCTCATTGGCTAAGTCTAGGGCACTGGTGGCTTCATCCAAAATAGCGTAGGGACGGCGATTCAGCAGCAGGCGGGCGATCGCCAGTCGTTGCTGCTCCCCAAGGGAAAGCACATCATCCCACGCCAATTCGACATCAAGGCCACCCACCCGATCCGGCAAATGTGCCAAGTTAACTTCGTCGAGAACGCGCAACAGGACATCCTCCGGTGTCTGGCGATCGCCATCGGGATAGAGCAGTTGGGTGCGCAGTGTGCCCAGCACCATGTAGGGACGTTGGGGCAAAAAGAGCACTTGATCCACTGGGGGACGAATAATGCGACCATTACCGCTTTGCCAAAGGCCAGCGATTGCCCGCAGCAGCGAACTTTTACCGACGCCACTAGGTCCCATGATGACCACACTTTCCCCCGCATCAAGGGCAAATGTGACATCTTCTACCAGTCGCCGTGCCAAGTTTGGCGTATCCACAGTCACGTGTTCTAGGGCAATGTAAGGCTTCTCCACCAGCTCAATTTGCGACTGGGGTAACAGGGGTGGCGTTGTCAGTGCCTCATCAAACTCCGCCAAACGCTCAATCCCGGCAATAAAGCCCGTGAGGTTCGTAAACTGGTTTACAATAATTGAGAGTGCCCCTAGTACCTGCGAGAAAGCAAAGCTGGCTTGACTAATCGCACCAAAGTCAATCTCACCGGCAAAGTAACGGGGGGCAACGACAGCCGCTGGCACAATTACTACAAAGTAGTTATAGGCAGTGGTAAAAAATTCAAGATTACGCTGCCAACCAATCAAAAGGTTAAAGTTACGCAGTACCTCTAGAAACCGCTGACGCACCTGCACCGCCTCTTGGCCTTCACCACGATAAAAGGCAATGGACTCCGCGTTATCGCGCACATGGACAAGGCCATAACGAAAATCCGCTTCCCGCCGCAGTTGGTTAAAATTGAGCCAAATTAAGCGCTGACCAATTAAAACAGTGATAATCGTGCCGACAATAGCATAACCAATCAGCGTCAAGGTCAAGGTTTGGGAAATGCTCCAAAGAATACCACTAAAAGCAACGAGGTCAATCATTTCGCCCAGAATAATGAGCAAAAATTGGAGAGAGGTTTGCGTAAATGAGCGCACATCTTCACTAATCCGTTGGTCAGGGTTATCAATCTCCCCTTGGTTTTCAATGGTGTAGTAAGCACGATTCTGGAAGTAGCGATCTAAAAAATGACGGGTAAGCCAATCCCGCCAGCGCAATCCTAGGTATTCCCGCACGTAGCGATAGATCACCACAATGGGTGTGCCGACAACAAAAACACCGGCATAAACCCAGAGAAACCGCCAGTAGGTCTCGGAATTTTTCTCCGCTAGCGCCGTCTGAAAGAAACGCCCCACAAAGCTAATAATTACGTTGAGGCCACTCACAGACAGAGAGAGCATCAAGAGTAATCCCAACAGTGCCCACGCCTGCCAACGGGGGAGCAGGGCTTGTTGCAGCAGCACAAAGACTCCTAGAGGAACAATGACGGTGCCAAGGAGGAGACTGCGGCTAAGGGGCTGCGCCCACAGGGATTGGATCATTTCCATCAGACCGCCAGCAATTTGTCCCATCAGCTCAGGGGCAAGGGTATGGAGACCAAAGGTCACTGCTGCCGTCAGGCCAAAGAGGAAACCAAACATGAGGGCAATTACCAGAAAAAGGAGCAGAATAAAGATCACACTGCTGCCTCGGCGATCGCGGGGAAAGAAATAGGGTTGGGCGATCCGCAGAAACTGTCCCCAAACACGAAGATTAAAGCGATGGGTCGGCTGTGACATTGGCTGGCTCCTTAGAGGTGGCAAGGGGCTACAGGCCTACTATTGTAGTGGCGAGAACTGCGGAGAAAAACGGATGGCCAACAAAAAGAGACCACCGACTATCTCACGGGTTTCTCCTTGGCTTTATTGGGGACTGTGGCCAATCTACCATCTATTTTTGCCCCTTTACTTTTCGCAGATCAGGGTTATTGGGCGAGAGCAGTTACCGAAAGAGGGAGGATTTGTCCTTGCGCCTAAACACTATAGCCGTTGGGATCCGGTACTATTGCCCTTCTTAGGATCCTATCGACTGCGCTTTATGACCAATGCTCTTGAGTTTAGAGGAATTCAAGGTTGGTTCATTCGTCACCTAGGAGCCTTTGCAGTAAACCTCAACCATCCCCAACCCAGCAGTTTGCGCCATGTGCTGGAAATTCTCAACGCCGGCCAGCCCTTGGTGATTTTTCCTGAAGGGGGAATTGTCCGCGACCAAGTGGTGCGTCCCCTAAAGCCCGGCCTTGCCCGCCTTGTCCTGCAAGCCGATCGCCCCCTACCGATTTTTCCCGTTGGCATTGCCTACCATCCGCAGCCACAGTTTCGTGCCCGTGTGGCTCTTTGGATTGGATCGCCCCTCTGGACGCCCGCTGAACGCGAGGGTAACCTTAAACAACAGGCACAGGAATTAACTCAGCAGCTTGAAGCAGCCTTGCATACGGCCGTGCTTGAGGCTCGTAAATGTGCGCAAGCATAGGGTTGGCAAACCCAGTTTGTAACTTATCAGACAATTGGCCTAGGTGAAGAGAATTTTGTAGAATAAAGGCAAGATGGAGTGAGTCATCAACAGCCTCAATCTTTATATTTTTCAACCTTTGAGCGAGCGATCGCCCCCGGTGTTGGCATACTTCAAAACTTTTCATTAAGTTCGCCAAAGTTAGGAAACTACCGCCAATCCTAAAAGTTAATTAAGACAGCGTGCAAATCAGTCTTCGGCCTTTATGCTGAAATTAAAGTTTTGCAAGGTTCAGCAGCGAACAGCCCTTTGCGCAAGGATAGAACAAGCTCAATTCAAAAAAGGCCGTAGGCAAGACTGTAGGAGTAATCGAAAAGTAGGTTTTGGTAAAGGAAGATACTTTCTTACGGGCGATTAAAACTTTAGGGGCTCCCTTCAATCCCATAAAAGTTATCTCAAGCAGCTGTTGTCACCGAGGTTCCAATGATGGTTTCCACACTCCCTGAAAAACAACCCGAAAAACACAAGGTGACAGGTTACATTCACTCCGTTGAAACTTGTGGCACAGTGGATGGCCCTGGCCTTCGCTATGTGATTTTTACCCAAGGGTGTCCGTTGCGCTGTCTGTACTGTCACAATCCCGACTGCCGTGAACCCCATCAGGGCAAACTCGTAACCGTGGATGAACTGATTGCTGACATTCAGCACTACCAGTCCTATCTGCGCCGAGGGGGCGTAACGGTAAGTGGCGGTGAACCCCTGATGCAGCCAGAGTTTGTCCGTGAAATTTTTGAGCGCTGCCATGAATTGGGATTGCACACCGCCCTAGATACGTCGGGCTATGTGATCTTGGAGGTGGCCAAACCGGTTGTGGCGGCAACGGATCTGGTTCTACTGGACATCAAATCCTTTGTGCCCGAGACCTATCGGCGGGTCACCAGTGTCACGATTACCCCCACCTTAGAGTTGGCCAAGTACCTTGATGAGATCCACAAACCCACGTGGATCCGCTTTGTTCTGGTACCGGGGCTGACGGATGATCCCGAAAATATCCGGGGATTGGCGCAATTTGTGTCAGGTCTGCGTAACGTGGAGAAAGTGGAGGTGTTGCCTTTTCACAAAATGGGGGAATACAAGTGGCAGCAATTAGGGTTGCCCTATGAACTCTTTGATACACCGGCGGCGAGTCCCGCAGATGTCCAACGGGCGATCGCCCTTTTCCGTGAATATGATCTCAACGTTCAATAACTTGCCCACTTAAGAAATTGCTTTCCTAAGGAGTCGTCCATGACTGCCCAAGCTTTAACCGATTCTCAACCCGTTCAAACCATTGTTGATCTCGAAGCACTCATTGAGCGCGTCCAAAGGGCACAAACCCAATATGCCCAGTTTACCCAAGAGCAAGTGGATCACATTTTCCACCAAGCGGCCATGGCGGCCAACCAAGCGCGCATTCCCCTTGCCAAACAAGCCGTAGCGGAAACTGGCATGGGGGTGGTCGAAGATAAAGTCATTAAAAATCACTTTGCCTCGGAATACATCTACAACAAGTACAAACATGAGAAAACTTGCGGTGTTATTGAGGACGATCCCATTTTTGGCATCCAAAAAATTGCTGAACCCGTGGGAGTCATTGCCGGTATAGTGCCGGTTACAAATCCGACCTCGACGACCATCTTTAAGGCATTGATTGCCCTAAAAACCCGCAATGGCATTATCTTCTCGCCCCACCCCCGAGCAAAGGGCTGTACAGTTGCAGCGGCCAAGGTGGTGTTAGATGCAGCGGTAGCCGCCGGCGCACCCCCTGATATCATTGGCTGGATTGATGAGCCGACCATTGAACTCTCTCAAGCGCTGATGCAGCACCCGCAGATCAAGCTGATTCTGGCCACAGGCGGGCCAGGGATGGTGAAGGCGGCCTATTCCTCTGGTCATCCAGCGATCGGAGTTGGGGCAGGGAATACCCCTGTGCTGATTGATGCCACCGCCGACATTCCAACGGCAGTGAGTTCGATTCTCCTCAGTAAGGCCTTTGACAATGGCATGATCTGTGCCTCGGAGCAGGCGGTGATTGTGGTCGAGGAGCTCTACGATGCAGTCAAAGCCGAGTTTCAACGGCGGGGGGGCTACATTCTCACCCCTGAAGAACGGCAGCGGGTAGCGCAACTCCTCTTGAAGGAGGGTCGCCTCAATGCGGCTATTGTGGGTCAATCGGCAGCCACCATTGCTGAAATGGCCAATATCCAAGTGCCCCCAGAAACGCGGGTTTTGATTGGCGAAGTGAGTGAAGTCGGGCCGCAGGAACCATTTTCCTATGAAAAACTCTGTCCTGTGTTGGCCTTGTACCGCGCACCCCAGTTCCATAAAGGGGTAGAAATTGCGGCGCAGTTGGTCAATTTTGGCGGCATGGGGCATACCTCGGTGCTCTACACCGATCCCCGCAATCAAGATGATATTGCTTATTTTAAGTACCGCCTGCAAACGGCGCGGGTACTGATTAATACGCCTTCCTCCCAAGGGGCAATTGGGGATCTGTACAACTTCAAGTTAGATCCATCACTGACATTGGGTTGTGGTACCTGGGGCGGGAATGTCACGTCGGAAAATGTTGGCCCCCATCACTTGTTGAATATCAAAACCGTAAGCGATCGCCGGGAAAATATGCTCTGGTTCCGTGTGCCACCGAAAATTTACTTCAAACCCGGCTGCCTCCCCATTGCCCTGCGGGAGCTGGAGGGCAAAAAACGCGCCTTCCTTGTGACCGATAAGCCCCTCTTTGACCTGGGCATCACTGAGCCGATTGTGCACACCCTCGAAGAGCTGGGCATCAAACACGATATTTTCCACGAAGTGGAACCAGACCCCACCCTCAGTACGGTCAACCGAGGCCTAGAACTGCTGCGACAGTATCAGCCCGATGTCATTATTGCCGTAGGCGGTGGCTCACCCATGGATGCAGCCAAGGTCATGTGGCTGTTGTACGAGCATCCAGAGGTGGAGTTTGACGGCTTGGCCATGCGCTTTATGGATATTCGCAAGCGAGTGTATCAACTGCCCCCCCTAGGTCAAAAAGCAATCATGGTGGCGATTCCCACTACTTCAGGGACGGGTTCAGAGGTGACGCCCTTTGCAGTGGTTACCGACGATCGCGTAGGGATTAAATACCCCCTGGCGGACTATGCCCTCACCCCAACGATGGCGATTGTGGATCCCGACTTGGTGCGGCACATGCCGAAAAAACTCACAGCCTATGGCGGCATTGATGCGTTGACCCATGCTTTGGAGTCCTATGTCTCGGTGCTTGCGACGGAGTTTACTGAGGGTTTGGCGCTAGAGGCAATCAAGTTGCTCTTTACCTATCTACCCGTGCCTATCGTTTGGGGGCAGCTGATCCAGAAGCTCGCGAAAAAGTTCACTATGCAGCAACGATCGCCGGCATGGCCTTTGCTAATGCCTTTTTGGGCGTCTGCCACTCGATGGCTCACAAACTGGGTTCCACTTTCCACCTACCCCACGGCCTTGCCAATGCCCTAATGATTTGTCACGTGATTCGCTACAATGCCACGGATGCGCCCCTGAAACAAGCAATCTTCCCGCAGTATAAATATCCTCAAGCCAAGGAACGCTATGCCCAAATTGCGGACTTCCTTGAACTGGGGGGCAGCACCCCAGAGGAAAAAGTGGAACGCCTGATTGCCGCTATTGAAGACCTGAAGGCGCAGTTAGACATTCCGGCCACCATTAAGGAAGCGCTCAACAGTGAGGATCAGGCCTTCTATGAACAGGTGCAGAGCATGGCAGAACTGGCCTTTGACGATCAGTGCACGGGGGCAAATCCCCGCTACCCGCTGATCCAAGACCTCAAGGAGTTGTATATCCTTGCGTATATGGGGTGTCGGCGGGAGGCGGCAGCCTACCATCCGACGGAAGCAACTTCGAGTTGATGTGGCGCTATCTTCCCTTCTTGGCGGCACCGGGGGCGGTGCAAATGGCAGTGGATCGGTGGTTGTGGCAATCTAGCGATCGCCCCTGCCTGCGGTTTTACACTTGGTCACCGCCCGCCATCTCCCTTGGCTATAGTCAACGGCAAATTCCTGAGCACTGGCAATGCCTCCACTGGCAGGGGCAACCTGTAGAACTCGTGCGCCGACCCACGGGGGGGGCGGGCTGTTTTGCACCAAGGGGATCTCACCTACAGTCTAGTGGTGTGGGGATTGGGGCAACGGCGGCGGCAGGTCTATGAACACCTGTGTCAATTCCTAAGGGTGGGGTTTGAGCGCCTAGGGTGGCCGCTTCGGTTGGGACAGGAACCCTATCCTTCCCACGCTCCCATCAATTGCTTTGCGCGGGCAACGGTGGCCGATTTGGTTTTACCTAGCGGCGAGAAAGTGATTGGCAGTGCCCAAGCCTGGCAGGGCGATCGCGTCCTTCAGCAGGGTTCAATTGTCCTTACCCCTGACCCCGATCTATGGCAACAGGTATTTGGCAGTGTTCCCCATTGCCAGTCCCTTCCCCCTCTAGAGCGGGTGCAAACGACCCTCTTAGAAGCCTTTGAGGCGCAGTGGCAAGTGAGGCTAACCCCAGAACCCTTCAGCGATCGCGAGTGGCAAGAAGTTTACACCCTATTAAACTTAAGCGGTGGCTTCTCCGCCTAAGCTATGATTGGCATGTTGTCTGGAGTACCCCCATGGCACGCTGGCTCACTGCCCTTGTTTTAGCCTTTACTCTTCTCATTACCAGTTGCGCCCCCACCTCGCCCTCTCCCTACGAGCAGGTGCAACAGGAAAGCAGCCAGCGCAATGCCCCGCCCGCCGTGAGTCGCAAAGCCACGCAAGGGAGTGAATTTAATCGCTTCTTTCCGCCGCAGGAGAATGGCTTTGAGCGCATCTATGTCCAAGAGAAAAAGGGGTTTGCCGAGGCCAAGCTGAAAAAAGATGGCAAAGAACTGGCAATGCTAGCTATTTCCGATACAATTAGTACCCCTGAGGCTGCCGCTAAGTTTCAACATAGTACGCTGCAAATTGCAGGCTATCCTGCTGTAGAAGTGGGAACAACGCAAACAGCAGTTCTGGTGGCAAACCGCTATCAAGTGAAGGTACTCTCCCGTGATCCCAGTTTTACCGCCAGCGATCGCAAGGCATGGATTGAAAAATTTGATCTTGCTGGTTTAGCCCAACTTGCCCCCTAAGGAGACCACCGTGAGCGAAGCTATCTACAAAATTGTCGATCAACTGCCCACTGGGGGCATTACCGTCATGGCGCTCAAGTCTTTGGACTTTATCATTCCTGGCCAGTGGCAAAATATTGTTGGTTTTGATAACACGATCCGCCATGTAACCGGGGAAACGGATCCTGCCTTGATCCGCCAAATTGGCGATCGCGCCGTGCGGCTTTTTAATGACAAATCCCAAGGCTATCAACGGGCACTGTGGCTTTATCAAACCGTGGACAACACCGATACTCTCTTAGGGGCGGCTGCCCTGGCCAATAAAGTGGGCGAGAAAATTTCGTTCCTTGGCTTTCTAGATAAAATGACACCAAAGCCAGAGCGGGCGCAGTCTATTGACCTCAGCATTAAGCTGATTGTGGAAATTCTCGCCTTTTGTCAAATCAATGGCATTCCCGGTAACAGTCTTGGCGACTTCTTGCGTGCCCTTGCCGACTACAGTGGCGAATCCCTGATGCGCATGGCGGCGCTCATCTGCTTTGATGGCCTGATTCCCCTAGGGCCAGATTTTCTTCTGAAATGCCTAGGTACACTGCAAAGCTTGCAGCCCGGTGATCTCCAGGAAAACCCCACCTTCAGAGCAATTGGCAGTGTTGTGCCAGGGGGCAATCCCAGTGGTCAACTGGGCTTTATTCTCCAGAGTTTTAATGCTGTGCAGGGGTGGATGAATCAATTTGTCAGCGGCCATGAGTTAACGCCGCAAAAGGTCATCAATAGTCTGCAAAGCTTTATTGAACTCTCGAAGGATAACCTCGATTACTTAGGTGCTTTCCTAGACATGAGCACAAACTATTACTACCACACAGGTGTGCAAACCCTTGCTCGGCGTCTGATTGAGCGAGCTGTGGCCGAGATCTAGTTTTGACATCTTCCCCGGCCTGCAGGCCGGCGTCTCCTGCGCAAGTGGAGGACATCTCCAGCATGCGTTGAATGGGTTTAAGGGCTGCAAGGCGCACTTCCTCTGGCACTTCAATCTGGGGCTGGCGATCGCGCATACATAAATAGAGTTTCTCTAGGGTATTCAGACGCATAAAGGGGCACTCATTACAATTGCAGGTCTGATCCTGAGGGGGCGCAGGAATAAAGGTTTTCTCTGGGTTGCGCCGCTGCATCTGGTGGAGAATTCCCGGCTCAGTGACAACAATAAACGTATCGTGATCTTGGCGTTGGCTGTAGTTGAGCAGAGCGGTTGTTGAACCAATAAAATCAGCATGGCGGAGCACCGCCTCTTCACATTCGGGGTGGGCAATCACCTGAGCTGTGGGGTAGGCGGCCTTGAGTTCAAGAATACGACGCTCTGAGAAGGTTTCATGGACAATGCAGCTGCCGTCCCAGAGCACCATCTGCCGCCCGGTTTGCGCCATCACATAGCGCCCAAGGTTGCGATCGGGAGCAAAAATGATGGGTTGATCGGCTGGCAACTGCTGTACAATTTTTACTGCATTAGAACTGGTGCAAATAATGTCGCTCAGGGCTTTGATTTCGGCAGTGCAGTTAATGTAGGAAATGACCAAATGATCGGGATGCTGCGCCTTAAAGGCCGCAAAGGCATCGGCAGGACAACTATCTGCTAAGGAACAACCCGCAGCTAAATCTGGCAAGAGTACCAACTTATCGGGATTGAGAATCTTGGCCGTTTCCGCCATGAAATGCACGCCGGCAAAGACAATAACATCGGCCGCTGTGGTTGCCGCCTGCTGTGACAACCCCAAGGAGTCCCCAATGTAGTCAGCCACATCCTGAATGGCGGGATCCTGGTAGTAGTGAGCGAGAATCACTGCATTGAGTTCCCGCTTGAGGTCTTGGATGGCGGCAACTAAATCCAACGGCAGGGAGGGTTGAGGGGCAGCGAGGGTTGCAAACACAGGGCGTGGGGCTCCTTTTGCAATTTCTAGGCGGTTTCTCTATTATAGTGATTTCTACCAAAATGGTTATCACTCGCCTGCAATTGCTGCACAAGCGCACGGGCAGCGTAACTGACACCAGCTGTGCCTTCCCCCGGATGTACAGAATCTCCCACTAACCATAGGTGGGGAATAGGGGTGCGGGTTGCCAGACCAAAAGGGCCAAAGGTACTCAGGCGTTGACCAATGCCGCCAACAATGCCATCAAGCGTGCGGTATAGCGCCAGAAGGTGCGGGGCGTAGCCGCTTCACAGTGAACTATGTGCTCAGGCCGCAGATCAAAGAATTGGCTGAGGCGCTCCAGAGCCGTTTGTGTGTATTGCGCCTTGGTGGCGGCGTAGTCTAGGTCGG
>DVDZ01000207.1 GCA_015296025.1 Thermosynechococcus sp. M46_R2017_013 | reverse complement strand
GATCTGGCGGCAGTGACCTTTTTTTGACGATCTGCGCTGGCAGGGCGATCGCCAGTGGCGACAATGGAGCGAAGCCCTTGAGTACGCCTTTCTCCAACTCTTTCAGCAGCAAAGGGATCAACCACCCCCCTTGGAAACATGGCTGCGCTGGTTCTTTGGGGGGGTACTGTTTGTTGGCCTTGGAGTAGCCCTGTATTTTCTAGGGCGCAGAGTGTGGCGATGGTGGCGGGGGCGATCGCGCTCCTCCTTCCCAACTCCTCTATCTCCTTTGAATGAGCGTCCCAAACCTGTGCGGGAGTGGTTGGAAGTCGCCCAAAACCTACAATTGGCGGGGGACTACCGGGGAGCCTGCCGCGCCCTCTACATGGCCTTGCTCTATCGGTTGCAGGAGGCGGGTTGGCTACCGATACAAGCCCACTGGACCAATGGCGACTACCTGCGGGAATTGGAGCGGCTCTTTCAACTGGGGGAGCGATCGCCCAGCGTACAGCGGAGTATCCAGCACCTCTTTCAAGTTCACAGTCGCAGTTACTATGGTGCCGAGGCAGTGGATGCCGAAACCCTAGCCACTTGTCAAGCCGCCTATTTTGAAGTGGAACCCTTCCTGCGGGGAACCCGGCAATGATCGCGATCAACCGTCGGCAGGGATTTTTCCTTAGCTTCGCTCTCCTTATACTGTTAGTGGTCGGCCTCCTGATTCTGCTGGCGGCACCAAACAACCGCGCCGGCTCCTCCTTTGATTCCTCTTCTTGGGGCACGCAGCAATTTTATGCCTACCTAGAGCAGCAGGGGCTGCAGGTGGAGCGCTGGCAGCGGAACTATGACAACCTCAAAAACCTCAAGGGCAAAGGGCACATTCTCCTTCAAATAAGTGGTCGTCCCCTGGGTTGGCCACCGCCTCTTGTGGAGTGGCTAGCTCAGGGCAATACGCTAGTGCGCCTCTATTGGCATGGTGAACCCACCGCCGCCCCCTTTGAGACGCGGCTCTCCATGCCCCAAGGCAATGTCTTAATTGAAACGCGCCGCCGCATTCCCGTCCACCAGGCGATCGCCCCCTCCTTGCCGATAATTACGGTTGGATTGTCTATCTCAAACGCTCCAATAGTCCCCACAATGATGAACAGCGCATCCTTGGCGTCTATCCTTGGTTAGTGGCCAATGCCTATGGCAGCCAAACCGGTCTTGCCAACTTTGCCATTGTGGCTCAGCTTTTGCAGGAGGTGGTCAAACCGGAGGCAACGATTTACTTTGATGAATGGCTCCACGGCTATCGCCAGCGCACCCCAGAGGAGGTGGCAAGTGGCACCGTCCCTCAGACCCTCTTCGATTACTTCAGTCGTACCCCTTGGTTGGCTGTGGGGTTGCAGTTAGTCCTCTTGTTCTTCTTCCTGCTATGGCAACAAAGCCAACGCTTTGGTTCACTCTTTTTAGAAAAAGAACCCGTCTCGAGTAATAGTGCCGCCTACATTGAAGCCCTCGCAGGCGTTCTTCAGCGGGCACAGCAGCAACAGTTTGTCTTGAAACAGCTGCAAGACTGGCTGCGCGATGATTTGGCCAGTCAACTCGGCCTTGCTATCAATCGTCACCCTCCTCCTAAGGATGCAGAACTCATTCAAGCGTGGCAGACAGTAACGGGGCGATCGCCTGAAGAGCTTCAAGACCTCCTCGATGTCCCCCCCAATGTTGATGATTCTCGGTTACTGCAGTGGCTAGAGCAGGCCGCCAGTCTCCTACAGGCTCTGAAAATGGCTACCTGACTGGCTTCAGTCAGTATTCACAGTCTAGCCCTTGGGCTTTGTCTTCACGTCCACCGGCCCATAGACAAGAGTTTGGCAAGCCAAGCGATAATTCTCTGGCTTACGGCGGAGCTTGCGCTCTTCCACCGGCGTGCGGGGAGAGAGATTTTCCATGCCCTCGACAATCTCAACAATACACGTGCCACACTGGCCGTAGCCTCCACAATTAAAGAGCTTGCCCTTGAGGGTATAGAGGTCAACTCCCGCTTCCATTGCTTTTAAGCGCAGATTCGCGCCGTTGGCAGCAATAATTTCTTTGTTTTCGTTAACAAACTTAATATTTGTGGTCACAAATTCAGCTTTGCTTGCCATAGGAACCTACGCTAGTTACCATTCTTAATACATTCTCATTTTGGCAGAAAAACTGCCCAACCATAGCTGAAGTTACGGGTAAATTGGCCGTTAAACTCTTAGTAGGGAAGCGGTTGTTACCGTGATCCGGCTGCTTAATAAAATTTGTTCATGCAAACGCTAAATTTTTGTATAGGAGGAGCGTAGTCAATGGGACTACCCTGGTACCGAGTCCACACTGTCCTGATCAATGATCCAGGGCGGTTGATTGCGGCCCACCTGATGCACACGGCATTGGTCGCCGGTTGGGCAGGGTCGATGGCTCTTTATGAGCTAGCTATTTTTGATCCCAGTGATCCAGTTCTCAACCCAATGTGGCGGCAGGGAATGTTTGTGTTGCCCTTCATGGCACGGTTGGGGGTCACGGGGTCTTGGAGCGGTTGGAGTATTACTGGTGAAACGGGGATTGACCCTGGTTTTTGGAGCTTTGAGGGGGTTGCCCTAGCCCACATCGTGCTGTCGGGTCTGTTATTCTTGGCAGCCTGCTGGCACTGGGTCTATTGGGATCTCGAACTCTTCCGCGATCCTCGCACGGGTGAGCCGGCTCTCGACTTGCCGAAAATGTTTGGCATTCACCTGTTCCTTGCCGGTTTACTCTGCTTTGGTTTTGGTGCTTTTCACCTGACGGGTCTTTTTGGCCCTGGGATGTGGGTCTCTGACCCCTATGGCTTGACGGGCAGTGTTCAGCCTGTTGCCCCCGAATGGGGACCCGATGGCTTTAACCCCTATAATCCCGGTGGTGTGGTTGCTCACCATATTGCCGCAGGTATTGTTGGTATTATTGCTGGTCTGTTCCACCTGCTGGTGCGCCCACCCCAACGCCTTTACAAAGCCCTGCGGATGGGGAATATCGAAACGGTACTCTCTAGCAGTATTGCCGCCGTCTTCTTTGCTGGCTTTGTGGTTGCCGGCACGATGTGGTATGGCAGTGCCACCACGCCCATTGAACTCTTTGGTCCGACTCGCTATCAGTGGGACAGTGGCTACTTCCAACAGGAAATTAACCGCCGCGTGCAAGCTTCCCTTGCCAGTGGCGCCACTCTTGAAGAGGCTTGGTCGGCAATTCCAGAGAAATTGGCCTTCTATGATTACATTGGTAATAACCCCGCCAAAGGCGGTCTCTTCCGTACTGGCCCTATGAATAAAGGGGATGGGATTGCCCAAGCTTGGAAAGGCCATGCGGTCTTCCGCAACAAAGAGGGGGAAGAACTCTTTGTCCGTCGGATGCCCAACTTCTTTGAAAGCTTCCCCGTCATCCTCACCGACAAAAATGGCGTTGTCAAAGCGACATTCCCTTCCGTCGTGCAGAGTCGAAGTATAGCTTTGAGCAGCAAGGCGTTACCGTCAGCTTCTACGGCGGTGAATTGAATGGCCAAACTTTCACCGATCCGCCCACCGTCAAAAGCTATGCCCGCAAGGCCATCTTCGGTGAGATCTTTGAATTCGATAAAGAAACCCTCAACTCCGACGGGATTTTCCGCACCAGTCCCCGTGGCTGGTTTACCTTCGCCCATGCAGTCTTTGCCTTGCTCTTCTTCTTTGGTCACATTTGGCATGGTGCCCGTACCCTGTTCCGCGATGTCTTTTCTGGAATTGATCCAGAACTGTCGCCGGAGCAAGTGGAATGGGGCTTCTACCAAAAAGTCGGCGATGTCACCACTCGTCGCAAAGAAGCGGTCTAGTCATTCCTAGGGGACTACTATGGAAACCATCACCTACGTTTTCATCTTTGCGTGCATTATTGCCCTGTTCTTCTTTGCTGTCTTCTTCCGTGAGCCTCCTCGGATCACCAAGAAGTAACTTCTGACCCATCACCCAATAGGTCTTTAATACTCGCCGATCGCCCCTGCGGTCGGTTTTTTGATTTTCAGAAGGATGATGCCCACTAATTTCTAGATCTTTCGCTTTTGCAGCCGTGGTTTTTGGTACAGTCTTTATGGCACGGCCAAGCTTGTTGTCTGTCAATCGCTAAGGAGAAAGCTCTGAGTACCCGAGTCATTATTGTCCGCCACGGTGAAAGCACGTTTAATGTTCAAGAGCGGGTGCAAGGTCAAAGTGATGCCTCTTCCCTCACGGAGCGTGGTCATTGGATGGCAGCTCAGGTGGGTCTTGCCCTGCGGGGCATTCCCATCCGTAAGATTTACACCAGTCCCCTGAAACGGGCTAAGGAAACTGCGGAGGGCATCCATGCTCAGCTCCAAAACCCTGAACTCAGGCCACCCCACTCCCTTGATCTACTGAAAGAGATTGCGCTGCCAGCTTGGGAAGATCTGCCCTTTGCCGAGGTGAAGGCACGGTTCCCAGAGGACTATCGCCGCTGGCAAGAAGCCCCAGAAACCTTGATGATGAAAATCACTACGGAAAGTGGCCAAACCAAGGAATTTTTCCCCCTGTTGGATCTCTACGACCGCGCGGGCATGGTCTTGGAAGCACTGCTGGCGGCTCACGAAAATGAAACGATTGTTATTGTTGGCCACAGCGGCATGAATCGTGCCTGATTTGCACTGGTCTCGGCTTGGGGGTCAAGGGCTATCTGCGGCTCCAGCAGGCGAATGGCGGTATCAGTGTCTTAAATTTCAGCAATGGCTTGCGACAACCGGCTCAACTGGAAGCGCTCAATCTCACTAGCCATCTCAACGATCCCTTTCCCCAGCCCCGATTTAAGGAGCAAACGCTGCGTATCTTTCTTGTCCGCCATGGTGAAACTGACTGGAATCGCGAGGGACGCTTTCAAGGACAAATGGATGTCCCCCTCAATGAGAATGGCCGTGCCCAAGCGGCAACGGTGGCTGAGTTCCTCAAGGAGGTGACTTTCCACCATGCTTTGAGTAGTCCACTACTGCGTCCTAAGGAGACCGCTTTGGCTATTTTGCAGTACCACCCTGATGTAACGCTAGAGCTAGAGCCTGCCCTGGTGGAGATTCGTCACGGCGATTGGGAGGGAAAGTTTGAACCAGAGGTGGAGGCGGCATATCCGGGTGAGCTGGAACGCTGGCGGACAACCCCTGCCCTTGTGCAAATGCCTAACGGAGAAAACCTTGAACAGGTGCGCGATCGCGTGGTTAAGGCGTGGGAAGAGTGGCTAAAACGCTGGAAAACCAATACCCCCACTCCCCACAATGTTTTGGTTGTAGCTCACGATGCCACTAATAAGGTTTTGCTCTGCCACATCGTTGGCCTCGGCATTGAAAACTTCTGGCTTTTTAAGCAGGGGAATGGCAGCGTCACGGTGATTGACTATCCCCTCACAGGAGGTCTGCCACGATTGCAGGCAGTGAATATCACTACCCACTTGGGGGGCGTGCTGGATCGGACGGCAGCGGGGGCTTTATAGGCCATGGGGTGGCGACTGTTGCAACAGGTGCGGCTGCTGGATCCTGTCAACCGCCAAGATTGGCGCGCGGATGTGCTGCTAGACAATGATCAACTGGTGGCGATCGCGCCCCAAGCGGTGCCCGCTGACGCGGAAATCCTCCCAGCCAGCAATTGGATTTTAGCGCCGCCCTTGGTGGATCTCTACAGCCACAGTGGTCAGCCGGGCTATGAAGCGCGAGAAACCCTAGAAAGTCTTTTAGCAGCGGCAGCTGCCGGTGGGGTTCAGCATTTAACCCTCTTGCCCACCACAGACCCCCCCATTGATCATCCCGCTGTTTGGCAAGCGCTACAGCAACAGATTCCTGATACCGCTTGGGCACAGGTACGGGTTTGGGGCGCCCTCACCCAAGGCTGTAGGGGCGCAGCACTAACGGATTTAGCTGAACTGGCAGCCAGTGGTGTGGTTGGCTTTTGCGATGACCAGGGGTTGACCCATTGGCCCTTGGTGCAGCGGGCACTGACCTATCTCCAGCCCCTAGGGAAACCCACTGCCCTTTGGCCCTTTGACCCGGTCTTGGCGGCCAATGGCGTGGCACGGCAAAGTGGGGTAGCTACTCGCTTAGGATTGGTGGAGCAACTGGTCTGCTGTGAAACGATTCCCCTATTGGCGATCTTAGAACTGGCACGCACGGTCTCAACGCCGCTGCACCTAATGCGCCTCTCAACAGCCCGCAGTGTTGAGATTCTGGCTAAGGAGAAGCCTGCCCACGTCAGCGCCAGTGTGTCGTGGTTACATTTGCTCTTTACAGTTGAGGATTTAGCCAGTTATGATCCGAATCTCCGCCTTGCTCCTCCCCTAGGAACGGTCGGCGATCGCCAAGCCCTGATTGAGGGAGTTAAAACAGGGGTGATTGAGGCGATCGCCATTGACCATACTCCCCTACTCTACGAAGAGAAAATGGTTTCCTTTGCGGAGGCACTCCCCGGCGCCATTGGTCTCGAATTAGCCCTTCCTGTCCTGTGGCAGGAACTCGTTGCCAGGGAACACTTGAGTGCCCTTGAGCTTTGGCATGCCCTCAGTACGGCACCCGCACGAATTTTGGGCATGGAGCCACCCCGCCTCGAACTGAACAGTCGCAACTTTGTTCTTTTTGATCCAACTGTGAGTTGGACGGTGACGCAGCAAAGCTTGCGATCGCGGGCCCGTAATACCCCATTTTGGCAGCAGGCTGTGCGGGGTCAATTGGTGCCCTTCTCACCAAGCATCAACTCTGGCCGCACCCACTGATCAAACTCCTCAGCCGTGAGGTAGCCCAATTCCAGCGCCGCTGCCTTGAGGGTCTTGCCTTCCCTGTAGGCTTTTTGGGCCACTGTAGCCGCCCTGTCGTAGCCGATGTGGGGGTTCAAGGCCGTCACTAACATCAGCGATCGCTCCAAGTGAGTTTGAATTTGCTCCCGATTGGGTTCAATGCCCGCCAAGCAAAACTCTGTAAAAGCTTGTCCCGCGTCACTGAGAAGTTCAATTGAGTGCAGCACATTGTGAATGATGAGGGGCTTAAAGACATTGAGTTCAAAATTCCCTTGACTGCCGGCAATGCCAACCGCCGCATCATTGCCCATTACCTGAACACAGACCATTGTCAGGGCTTCACATTGGGTAGGATTCACCTTCCCCGGCATAATGGACGACCCCGGTTCATTGGCAGGCAAAATGAGTTCCCCTATCCCACAGCGTGGACCAGAGGCCAACCAGCGAATATCGTTGGCCATTTTCATCATCGCCGCTGCTAAGGTTTTTAAGGCACCACTGAGCATCACCAAGGGATCATGGGCGGCTAGGGCGGCAAAAGGATTCTCTGCTTTACAAAAGGGATACCCCGTCATTTGTGCCAATTCGGCAGCCACGCGATCGCCAAAGCCGCGGGGCGCATTCAGACCAGTACCCACTGCTGTAGCGCCAATAGCCAGAGGATATAAATGCTGCAAGACGTATTCAATGTGGGTTTGGCACGCCGCAATTTGACTGGCATAAGCAGAAAATTCCTGGCCAAGGGTGAGGGGCACGGCATCCATCAGGTGGGTGCGCCCAATTTTAATAATCTCCGCAAAAGCCGTCACTTTTTCCTGCAACACCCCCAAGAGGCGGCGCAGCATGGGCAACAGTTGCTCGTGCAGTTCTATGACCACAGCCACATGCATTGCCGTTGGAAACGTGTCATTAGAAGACTGGCTGCAGTTGACATGATCATTGGGATGAATCGGATTTTTGCTCCCTTTAATGCCCCCCGCCAGTTCAATGGCTCGGTTAGCAATCACCTCATTGACATTCATATTTGTTTGAGTGCCACTGCCCGTCTGCCAGATAGAAAGGGGAAATTGATCGTCCCACCGTCCCTCAATCACCTCGGTGGCCGCTTGAATAATCCATGCTGCCTTATCAGCAGCTAACACCCCTAGGTTGCGGTTGGCAATCGCGGCTGCCTTCTTGACCCGTGCCATGGCATGGATCACCTCTAGGGGCATCCGTAGGCCACCAATGGGAAAATACTTTAGGGAACGTGCCGTCTGTGCCCCCCAGTAGCAGTCTGCTGGCACTTCAACGGCACCCAAGGCATCGTATTCTATGCGAGTCGCGGTTGTCATTCAGAGGATCAAACCAAGGAGCAAAAACTAAAGCGCACTGCTTTGTGTGCCAAGATGATTCGAATAATATCCTAAAAGTATTTGGGGAAAGCCAGTGTCAGACTGCGGTTGTCACATTGAAGCGAAAAATGCGGCGGAGCGCAAAACCCTGCGCATTGTCCTTCTTGTCAATGGGGTGATGTTTCTGGTGGAGTTGGGTAGCGGCATTCTTGCCCATTCCACCGCACTGATTGCAGATTCTCTTGATATGCTTGCCGATGCGCTGGTCTATGGCCTCTCCCTCTATGCTGTGGGGCGATCGCCAAAACACAAAAGCCGTGCAGCAGGTCTGAGTGGTCTTTTTCAAATGACCCTTGCAGTTTTAATTTTGGGGGACGTGCTCCGTCGCTTTATAGTGGGTAGGACGCCGGAAGCCGATTGGATGATAGCGATCGCCCTCCTTGGACTGGCGGCCAATAGCTATTGCCTTTATCTCATTGCCAAGCATCGGCGAGGGGAGGTGCACATGCGCGCCAGTTGGATTTTTACTCAAAATGATGTGATTGCCAATGTGAGCGTGATTATTGCCGGGGGACTGGTTGCCCTCTTTCGATCCCCTTATCCCGATTTAATTGTGGGGTTTGGCATCGCCAGCCTTGTGCTCTGGGGAGGGATTCGCATTGTGCGGGATGCAAGGAACCTCCCTGTAGAATAAGTAGGGTGACTTTTGGGGACATCTCCTGTGGGCGCACCAGCGATCGCAATCATTGACTACGATATGGGCAACCTACATTCCGTCAGTAAAGCTTTGGATGTGGTGGGGGCAAGACCCTTAGTCAGCGATCGCCCTAGTGAAATTTTTGCTGCTGACGCCGTAGTCCTGCCCGGCGTAGGTGCCTTTGACCCAGCCATGACTCATCTCCACAAGCGGGAACTGGTGCCTGTGATCCAGCGGCTGATTCAGCAGGGAATGCCCTTCTTGGGGATTTGCCTTGGCCTCCAAGTGCTTTTTGAATGCAGCGAAGAAGGAACAGAAGCCGGCCTCAGGATTTTTGCTGGTAAAGTCAAACGCTTTCAGTCTGAACCTGGCCTCACAATACCCCACATGGGCTGGAACCAACTCATCCTAACGCAATCTGGCTGTCCTCTTTGGCAAGATTTACCGCCCACCCCTTGGGTGTATTTTGTCCACACCTATTTTGTTGCCCCCGCTGAGCCAACATTGGTGGCCGCAACTGTCCGTCATGGTCAGCAAACTGTAACAGCTGCAATCGCCCGCAACAATGTCTTTGCTTGTCAATTTCACCCTGAAAAGTCGGGTAAGATTGGCCTCCAAGTTCTCCACAACTTTGTTACTCTAGTCAAACACCAGCAGCCCTCCCATTGGGAGTAGCCAAGACTTCCTCTAACGATAACCATAGAACCGTGTGGCAAAGTTTTGCGATCGCGTGGGAGATAGTTGCCGCGCTTTCAAAATAGCAGCGGTGAGAAACATATAGGCCAAAATTCCCACCACTGCTAACCCCATTGGACCAAAACGGGTGGCAGCCGTATTCCAAAGTGCATGGAGAAAGGCCGCTAGACCTAGGCCAACCATTAAAATCAAGGGTGCTCGATGAGGGCGCAACACACTCAAGCCCGCACAATAGCCCAAGTAGCTGGTGTAGGCCATGTGTCCTGTGAGCGATCCCAAGACCCGTGGAATCAGCACCTGTAGGCCTGCTAAATGACCAAATTGACCGGCAATACTCGGGACGTACTGCCCAAGGGTTTCTATCCAAGTAAACCCAAGTGCGGCAGCGGCTCCTAAGAGAATGCCATCAAGGGGTTCCCATACCCCCACCTTTTGCTTCCATGGACTCGGTAGCCATCGCCCCAACCCGTAGGCCACAGCAATTGGCAAGGCCTTGAGTAACTCTTCCATTAACCCGGCGCCAATGAAGTTGTGGCTGAATAAGACCCAAAATGACGCATGGGGCGGATGCAGTTGGCCGGGTAAGATTCTGCGGAAAAAATAGATCATCGTTGGCAAAATCGGGCTTTGGAGAATTAAAATTTCTAGGGTCAACGTCCCTAGGAGCACCCATAGAGGTTTGCGTTTGCCACAAAGTTGATAAATAAAGTAATAGGCAGCACTGCCCAAATAGAGTGCCAAGACTACCTTGAAGGCATCAGGGGAGCCAGCAGTGGCAAACAGCAAGATGACTGCAATAACAGTAACAATGCCCGGGACAAGATAAGCTTTGCGCACCCAATCGGGATCGATTGCAAAAATAGGCAGGAGTTGGGTGAGGGTAAGGGGTTGATCAGGCTGAGTAGTCACAACTTCGGTGAGGGGCAGATACTCTAAAACGAATTCAGGGCCTTGGCGTCCCAATTGAATGTGATCGCCGGCATTGAGCAGGGTTAATGTCTTCACTCGCTGTTGGTTGACATAGGTGCCATTGACACTCCCTAGGTCAGCGATCGCCCACATGGGAATACCGCCACGCTTTTGACAGGTAAGTTGGGCATGGTGGCGGGAAACAGAAGTATAAATGTGAGCGTCAAGGACAATGTGGCAAGTATCGGGATCACGGCCAATAATTGTCACATCTTCTTGGGAGAGCCAAAATTGCGCCATTTCAGGGGAAATTTGCCGCAGTACCCCTGCATACTTCAACGTTGAATTGAGGGGAGAGCGATCGCGATTCATTCGTAGATCAACTGCAAGGGGGACGGTAAGACTCCCACAGTCCTACCTGCTCAGCACTCACACCCACTATACACTGAGCACTAGATACTTCCTTTGATCGACAGGGCGATCGCGGGAAGGGAAGTGAGCGGAAAACTTAAATGCCAATTCTTTGCTCTGGGGGACAGAGTTGACAAAAGTAGCACTTTGCGCAAGAATAAAAATCTGCTGATTCGGGGCTATAGCTCAGTTGGTAGAGCACTTCAATGGCATTGAAGGGGTCAGCGGTTCGAATCCGCTTAGCTCCATAGAAGTGAACCCTCCCCTAATCCATGAATGAGTCAGCAAGCCCGTCTGAATTGAGTCAAGTCTTGGAGTGTATTCAAGGCATCCAGAATAGCATTCAGCAAATTGATAAAAAGCTAGACATCCACATTGCTACCACAACTGAGCGCTTTCAACGCCTTGAAGAAAAAATTGATGCTGTTGAAGGCAAGCTAGAGCAACAGATTCATGCTGTTGAAGCAAAGCTAGAGCAGCGGATCAATGCGGTGGAATCAAGATTAGAACAGCAAATTCAGACCGTTGAGTCTCGATTAGAACAGCGGATTAGTACTG
>DVDZ01000113.1 GCA_015296025.1 Thermosynechococcus sp. M46_R2017_013 | reverse complement strand
GTAGGGTGCGCAATACCTTTTGCCACTGTCGGCGATCGCAGGTGGCAACGCCATAGCGGGCTGCTGTGGCCGCAGGATGACCACTGAGGACAACTGGTGAAAGGTGGGGGGGCAACTGTTCAAGGAGCGTCGCTAGGAGGGCTTCATCCCCAGCATTGCCATAGCCGTAGTAGCCACAGACAAAGACTTGACTCATACAACAGTCTCCACCAGCGGCACTGCCTGAAGAATCTGTCGAAGAACGTTGATCAAGGAGGGGAGGGGTTGAATGGCTGGCACCAGAGAAACGGAGTGGTGGGGATACCTAACTTGCAGTGTTGCTAATTGGTGGTGCACCTGATCGACGGTTTTACCACCAAAGAGAAAGTAGCCATAAACTTTGCTACTGGTATAGCCTTGAGCCATCCGCGCCTCAATCGCATGATCTAAACTTCCCACGTGTGTCAGCAGTGCTGGACGCACACCACAGGTCTGACACAGCTCCTCAAACCAAGGGAGGACTTCAGGGCGACGACTACCGTGGCTAAGGAGAATGTGGGCGGATTCATGGGCGATCGCCAATTGTAACCACGCCCGAAAGAGCGGTTGTTCCCCTAAAAAAGGAAGCAATTCGATAGGAAGCACAGAGTTGGCTGCCGCGATCGCTAGCGGTAGATCCACCACCACATGATTGCCCGGCAACAAAAAAAGGGGCAAGATCACCATCCGCTCCGCCCCTTGAGCCTGTGCCCGCTGACTAAACTGGCGAATCTGCTCAGGTAGTGGTGCCCCTTCAAGCGTTCCCCAACTGACGTTGCCCAAACTGGCCAATTGTTGGCAAACTAATGTCATTCCCTGCTGTGGTTCAGGGGCAGGACTGCCGTGGCTAATGAGAAAGTAGGCCCTCATGCCGAAGCAAAGAAGCGCGATCGCCAGTTCTCGCTCAAGAGTTCCCGTTGCGATACCAAGACCTGCTCGCCAGAGGTTAACCACTTCACCTGTACGGTGTGATCCGTAGCTTCACTTTCCCCAATCACCAGACACACCGTGGCACCGACGCGATCGGCGCGTTTCACCTGCTTACCAAAGGCGCTGCCGCTAAGATCCACTTCTACGGTATAGCCTTGATGTCGTAATTGCTGCGCCAAGATCAGCCCTTGGCGTTCGGCAGCTTCGCCACGGGTCACCATATAGAGGTAGGGTGCCGTCCGTGGCGGTAAGGGACGCTCCCGCAGGAGTAAAATCAACCGTTCCAGACCCATGGCCCAGCCAATGGCGGGTGTGGCAGGTCCTCCTAATTCTTCGACAAGATGGTCGTAGCGCCCTCCCCCACAGACCGTTCCCTCATTGCCTAAGCTTAAGTCCTGAAATTCAAAGGCCGTGTGGGTGTAGTAATCAAGGCCCCGCACAAGGGCAGGATGAATCTGGTAGTTGATGCCGAGATCCTGCAAGAGGGATTGCACCTGCTCAAAATGGTTGCGCGATCGCGGACTGAGATAGTCCAGCAGCCGAGGGGCTTCCTTGACAATGGCTTGGGTTCGGGGGTCTTTGCTATCGAGAATGCGCAGCGGGTTGCGGTCCAGACGTTCTTGGGAATCGGGGTCTAGGTCGGCTTTGTAGGGCGTGAGGTAATCCAGTAGGGCTTGACGGTATGCACTGCGATCCTCGCGATCGCCCACAGAGTTGAGCATGAGGGTTAACTCTTTTAGTCCCAAAGCCTGCAAGATATCCAAAGCCACGGCAATTACCTCCGCATCGGCCCTAGGATCGGCACTCCCTAACACTTCTACCCCTAACTGGTGAAACTGGCGATAGCGGCCGGCTTGGGGGCGCTCATAGCGAAACATCGGGCCTAGGTACCACAGGCGTTGCACCCCCCCCTGGCTGTGGAGGCCATGCTCGATATAGGCGCGCACTACCCCTGCTGTGCCTTCGGGGCGCAGGGTTAGCGACCGCTGAGCGCGATCGTTAAAGGTGTACATTTCCTTACTGACAATATCGGTAGCTTCTCCAATCCCCCGCTCAAAAAGAGGGGTGTATTCAAAAATAGGGGTGCAAATTTCGTGGTAGGCGGCGCGATCCAAAATCTGGCGGGCAGTGGTTTCCAAGTACTGCCAATAGACCCGCTCAGCGGGCAAAATGTCGCGCGTTCCTCGGGGTGCTTGCAAACCCATGGGGCAGTTGTGAGCAAATGAAACAGACGTATTATAACTGCCTAGCTCCCTAGTAACTTCTCCACTCGCTCCAGAATCTCGCGCATCTGCCTTAACTCCCCTAAGATCTCCCTCAGGAGGTCAGGGGTGGGATTAGGGGGAATGGTTTTCAATTCTACATGGAGCGTGGTAATACCCATGACATCGCGGGCAAAGCGCGCCACTTCGTTGGGGTGAAACAGCAGTGGTTCGCGGCGAGTTTTGCGATGCTCTGGGTTGAGGCGTTGGGGATCAAAGGGGGGATTGATGGTGTCTTTACTAGTATTGACATACCGGTAGATGGAGGCACGGGAGCGGCGGAGAATCTGTTGTACTTGATCAATGGTCATTAATTCATCCCCCTCCCCCGAATAGGCAGGATACTGCATTGAGAATGACCAAACGGTAATGCGGCTATCAAATTTACTCTAAATAACACGGAAATTAATCTGTTAAGTTTTCATTGTCACTTCTTCTGAGTCTAGGTCGGCGGGAGAGGGGCGCTGTTGCTGCGCCAACAAACCACTGGCAAAAGAGAGGGCCACAGTCGAGCGATCGCCCCCCGCTAAATCCGCAAGAGCTTGGACACGTGCCTCATCGGTTAAGTATTGTACACAAATTGTTGTTGTTGAAGTGGTTGAATCAATCTCCTTGTGCACCAAATAGTGGTGATCCGCTGCTGCTGCAATTAGGGATTGATGGGTAACGCACAACACTTGATGGGTTTGACCCAAGCGACTTAAGCTCTCGGCAATTGCCGCCGCCACTCGTCCAGAGACGCCCGCATCAATTTCATCAAAAATCAATGTCTTTGGTGTTTGTTGGGTCGTCAGGCAGGTCTCCAGCGCTAGTAAAAAGCGACTCATTTCACCGCCGGAGGCAATCTCCCCAAGGGGTTGCAGGGGCTGGCCGGGGTTGGCACTCCAGAGAAAGGTAATCTCCTCAGCACCGGCGCTGGTCACCTCCGTGGGCGTGAGCTGAACTGCAAACTGGGCTTGGGGAAGACCGAGGGGTTTGAGGTGTACCAGTAAGTCGTGCTGTAAGCGTTCGGCTGCCCTTTGCCGCAGCTGGTGGAGTTGGGCGCTGGCTGCTTCGAGGGCTTGTCGCAGTCGGCTAACTTCTGCTTCTAAAGACTCTTGGCTTGTGGATTCTTGACTCAGGGCTGCCAATTCTGCTTGGCTGCGATCTCGATAGGCAATGACACTGGCCAAATCGGGGCCGTACTTGCGGCACAACCGTTGCAGTTGGTGCATCCGCTGACCTAGGGCATCCAGCGTGGCCGGATCCGCCTCAAGGCGATCGGCATAGCTGCGCAGTTGGCGGGCGGCTTCCATCGTGTGGGCGATCGCCCCCTCCAACAATTCGCCAATGGGCTGCAGCTCCGGATCCCAGGCGGCAATTGCTTGCAATGCCCCTTGGGCTTGCGCCAGCAGGGTCACCACGCTGGGTTCTCCTTCGTAGAGAAGGTGATAGGCTTGCCGACTTTGAGCTTGTAGTTCCTGCACATGGCTGAGGCGTTGATAGTCCTGTTGCAACTGGGTCAGTTCTTCAGGATCTTCTAAAGCAGCAGGCAGCAGTTCCTGGAGTTGAAAGCGAAGTAAGTCCAGGCGTTGGCGGCGCTGCTGTTCTTGAGCAGCAAAGTCTTGCCATTCTCGCTGCCGCGCCTGCCAGGCACGATAGGCTGCTGTCACCTGCTGCCGCTGGGCTATTAAGGCCTCGCCGCCATAGCGATCAAGCCAATCCCGCTGCTGGGCAGCACTGGCCAGTTGCACCGCCTGTCCTTGGGCAGTAAGGCGCACAAGGTGTTGCCGCAGTTCCTGAAGTTGTTGGCGATTCACTAGCACACCGTTGACTCGACTGCGACTGCGAAACGTATCCCCCTTGAGACCAAACTCACGGGTACAGATTAGTTCATCCCCTTCAGCATCAATTTCTAGGAGGGCCAGCCACTCTCTGACGGGGGGTGTGATGGTGAAAATCGCTTCAATACAGCCCTGCTCTGTCCCCGAACGCAACTGCCGTGCCGAGAGCTTGCCCCCCAAAAGAGCATCAATTGCATCAAGGAGAATAGACTTTCCTGTCCCTGTTTCCCCTGTGAGGACATTCAAGCCCCGCCGAAAGGTCACCTCCAGCTCTGCAATGAGGGCAAAATTCTCAATCCGCAGCGTTTGTAGCATTGTGGCTCCACTAGAGCAACGATTCTAGGGCAATCCTTAGGAAAAAGCTGCGACCCACTTTTGGGATCGTGTGACTTGATTTTGTACCGCTGATTAGCCTACATAGTAGAAGGTAACATTTTGCAACAATGTGAGGAGCAACCGCGCCGATGATCACGGAGGTAGCCATCCCGGCCACGGTTCCCAAGGAATTTTTAGGTCCCCCGGTGGGCTTTAATCCCACACTGGTGATGTTTTTTGCTGCATTTGCGATCGCCCTTCTCTCCACTTGGGGCTACTTTCAAGTGCATTGGCCGGGCTGGATTTCCTTTGTGGCTAATATGTTGGCCTTGCACCTGATGGGCACAGTGATTCATGATGCCTCCCACAATGTTGCCCACAGTAACCGCATCATGAATGCAATCATGGGTCATGGCAGCGCTTTGATGTTAGGGTTTGTCTTCCCTGTCTTTACCCGCGTCCACATACAGCACCACGCCCATGTCAATGATCCCGAAAACGATCCTGACTATTACGTTTCCAAAGGGGGACCATTGTGGCTCATTGCGCCCCGCTTCTTTTACCATGAGGTTTTCTTCTTCAAGCGGCGACTTTGGCGAAAATACGAACTTCTAGAGTGGCTTCTCAGTCGTCTGACGGTGCTGGGCATTGTCACCTTTGCGGCGCTGAATGGCTATTTAGATTATGTGCTCAACTACTGGTTCTTACCAGCGGGGGTCGTGGGTCTGATGCTGGGTCTATTTTTTGACTATTTTCCCCATCGCCCCCACACAGAGCGCGATCGCTGGCACAATGCCCGGGTCTATCCCAGTTGCCTTTTGAACATCTTGATTTTTGGCCAAAACTATCACCTGATCCATCATCTCTGGCCCAATATTCCCTGGTACAAAGTTCAGCCTGCCTACTATGCTGTCAAACCCCTCTTGGATGCCCACGGCTGTAAGCAGACCCTTGGTATATTTGAACCAGGGAATTTCCTACCCTTTCTCTACGATGCGTTGGTGGGCTTGCACTTCCATCGCTCTCGTTCTTCCTGAGGTCAATCTCTGCTATGGCGACTGAGGCTGCGGGCGATCGCCCCCTCGTGGTGGCGGTCGAGAATTTGCAAAAGTCCTATCGCAGCGGCTTCTGGCTGCGCACCGTGCTCACCCCCCTCCAGTCAGTGTCCCTAGAGGTGCGCCAGGGGGAAACTTTTGGTCTGCTAGGTCCCAATGGTGCCGGCAAGACAACATTCCTCAAGATTCTCTTGGGACTCGTGAAGCCCAGTGGCGGTCAGGGCACGCTGCTGGGGCATCCCTTGGGCGATCGCGCCGTGCGGCAGCGGATTGGCTACCTGCCGGAAAACCCCTACTTCTACGACTATCTGACAGCTTGGGAGTTCCTAGAGTTTACCGCGGGACTCTTTGGCCTCAGTACCGCTACCTGCAAAGAACGCATTCCCCTCCTTTTGGAGATGGTTGGCCTCAACCTCAAGGACGCCCGCAAAAAGCAAATGCGCCGCTATTCTAAGGGGATGGTGCAGCGGGTCGCTTGGCGCAAGCCCTGATTAACGATCCTGAAGTGGTCTTTTTGGACGAACCCATGTCGGGTCTCGATCCCCTTGGCCGCTACCAAATTCGTGAGATTATTCTTTCCCTAAAACAGCAGGGCAAGACCATCTTCTTCAATAGTCATGTCCTAGCGGACGTGGAGGCCATTTGCGATCGCGTTGGCATTTTGGCCCAAGGGCAATTAATTTGTGCTGGCAGCGTGGATGAGCTTCTCGGCAGTAGCGAAGCTTACCATGTGGTGGGCACAGGGGGTCATGTGGATGGCCTTCAGGAATGGCTCTATTCCTTAGAAATTCAGGGCGATCGCTGGCAAGGAACCATCAAAATTCCCCTGCCACGTTTTCTCGCCTTGGTTGAAGAAATGGGGGGCAAAATCCTACAACTGCGCCTTGCTCGCCCCACCCTAGAAGAGTTTTTTGTGGAACAACTGCGCCAACAGGGGATTCAAGTCACCCATTAGGAAGCTGGGGACAGCTCCCATCCGTCTGACGCTCTATTTGAGGATTGATTATGCTGAACTGGCGCCGTTTTCTCTGGGGGAGTTGCTTGGTGGCTCTTTTAGGGGTTGCCTGTGGAACCCCTTCCTTTTCGGTAGCCACCGATGCCCTTAGCCAGAAAATTGAGCAATTACGGCAGGCGCCCCTCACGGTAATTGTTGAGAATACCCAAGGCCGTCCGATTCCCAATGCCCGCATCGAACTGGTGCAACAGCGCCATGCCTTTCCCTTTGGCGTTGCCCTCGATACGGAGATGTTTCGACCTTCACCGCCGCCGGCAGCCAACTGGTACAAGCAGACGGCGCGGGAAAACTTTAACGCTGCTGTACATGAGAATGCGCTCAAGTGGTACGAGTTGGAACCAGAGGCCGGCAAGCTGGACTTTACCATGGCTGACACCATCTATAGTTGGGCGCAAGCACAGGGCTGGCCAATGCGCGGACATACCCTCTTTTGGGAAGTGGAGCAGTTTAACCGGCCTTGGCTCAAGACCCTGCCGCCAGAGCAATTGCGCGCAGCGGTCAAAAACCATGCCATTAGCGTCTGTCGTCACTACCGCGGTCGCATCAATGAATTTGATGTCAATAATGAAATGCTCCATGGCAACTTTTTCCGCAGTCGCCTTGGCGAGGGCATTGTCAAAGAGATGTTTGCATGGTGCCGTGAGGGGAATCCTGACGCGATTCTCTATGTCAACGACTACGGCATCATTGAGGGGGATCGCCTGAATGACTATGTGGAGCAGATTCGCAGCCTCTTGGCTCAAGGGGTTCCCCTTGGCGGTATTGGCATCCAAGCCCATCTGGAATATCCCTTGGACGAGGCCAAGATGCAGCGTGCCCTCGATACCCTTGCCCAGTTCAATCTGCCCTTGAAAATTACCGAAGTGAGCGTGAGTTTGGCCGATGAGCAGCAGCAGGCACAGACCCTGCGCCAGATTTACCGCATTGGTTTTGCCCATCCGGCAGTGAAGGGAATTTTGCTCTGGGGCTTCTGGGCTGGCAACCACTGGCGCCCCCAAGCCGGACTCTATCGCCAAGACTTTTCCGCCAAGCCGGCAGCGATCGCCTACCGCAAACTCCTCTTTGAGGAGTGGTGGACAAAGGCAAATGGCCAAACGAATGCCCAGGGCCAATGGCAAGGACGCGGTTATCTCGGTCGCTATCGCTTGACAGTTAAAGCGAAAGGCCAAACCCACACCCAGGAGTTGGAATTGCCCCAAGGGGGGACAACTGTAACTGTGCGGCTGTGAGCCTAGCCTTGCATTGCTGCTGTCAAGAGAGAGAGCCACGCCAAGGGATTGCCGCCAGCGTAGATCGCCATCACTGCCTGAGCTAGCCGAGTCAGCGTGCGATGGCCGTAGAACCAAGGGGGGGTCACCGGTAACCGGAAGGGAACGCGAATCACAGCCTTTTCCGGATAGTCAAAAAGGAAACTGTTGTGCACTACTCCCACCCCAGAGCCAATGGCCGCTGGTGTATGGCCGGGGAATGCGCCCCAAGGGGTACAGCCTAACCCATAGGCCAAGGAAACCCAAGCATTAATGGCAATAGAGCCGTAGCGCAGTTGGGCGATCGCCTGCTCCAGCACCTCTGTATGGCTGGCCTCAGTCCGCGGATCAATCATCACACTACAGCCAAGTGTGCCCCAGAGCCGCTCATTGACGAAGGGCACGGCAGCGGCAAGAAAGGCGGCGGCATCGTTGACGGGCAATTGCACCTCTGCTAACAGACCACAAAAGACCTCCTCTTGAAAAATACGAGGGTTAGCGGCAGGAGTGAGGCCTTCAATCAAGGTCCAGGGAATTGTGCCTTCCACTGCGGGACTGAGCGCCGTGGCTTGGGGATAGTCGGCCACAAAAGACCGGTAACGGGCGATCGCCCCCGGATAGTAAGCAGGGCGGGGCGGCATCTCTCGCAGTTGTGCCTTGAGGGCATTCAGGAATGCCTCCCGCTGCGGCCATCCTGCAGCCGTGACAAGGATTTGCGCCCCAATGCAGTTGAAGCTGGCGTTATGAACCAAGGCACTGGCCACTTGGCGGGCTTGGTACAGGAGTTCTGCTGCTGTCCATTCCCCAGGAACCATCAACAGGGGAGTGACATTGCCCAGTTCCGCTGTGACGGGTTTGGTCAGCTTGCGTTGTTGGCGGGCTTTGCGAATGGCCTGCTCCGCCGCTGTTTCTCCCCAAACAAGGCGATTGTAGGTATGGTGGGAGCCGGTAATGTGAATGTGCTGCGTCAACGGATGATGGCAGAGGGCTTCCCCCATCGCGGCATCTCCTTCAACAATCTCAAGGAAACCCGCTTCAATGAGGGGGGCACAGATCCTGCGAAAACACTCCGTCAAAGGAGCCAAGAGGGGATTCATCTTCAGCAGTGCCACGCGATTGGCCGCCACCAGTTGATAGAGGCATCCGCCAAGCACAACGATGTGATATTGCCAGCCCCCAACACCACGGCAACTCCCGGTGGCGGTGGGTTACGGTAGGCATTCCCTTGGCTGGTGGATTGATTAGGTTGGATGTAAACTTCGGCTTTCACCCCAAACCAGAGTAGGCGCTCTTGCCAATTGCGCGGCAGAATCTCGGCGATCGCCTGACCACTGGGGGTGGTTCGCCAGCGGGGCACTGGGGGGGCTGCCCCGTGACGCAGGGCATGGAGATAGTGATCCAGCTTGAGAATGAGTCCCAGAGGGCCTGTTGTCCACTCTTCCCCTGCCCAGACCCCTTGGGGATCAATGCCTTTGATTTGACAGGCTAAGTTCACCCATTCTGTGGCGTGGCGACGGGCAAGGGCTTTGATGGGTTGGAGGTAGGGAATCCGTTGCCGCGGAGAGAGATTCTGCCAATGGCTGGCCTGCTGATGGAGGCGTTCAAGCTCAGGAATCGTCGCTGTTGAAAGTGTCATAGCAGTTGGTTGCTTGGCTCCTGTAAGCACTGTTTGACAGCGGTGCCGGTTCGGGGCGTGCTGTTGTTCTCAATACTCCTCTGCCAAGAAACTCAATCGCGATCGCCAGCCCGCTGCGCTACATTAAAAAATTATGAACGATGCAAGGGAGGTAAGGCGTGATTCGTCCCGACAGCGAAGTCATTTTAGAAGTCCGAGAACTGACGGCCAGTGTGGAGAATACCCCCATTCTCAAAGGCCTGAACTTGACCATTCGCGCGGGAGAAATCCATGCCCTCATGGGGCCTAATGGCTCCGGCAAAAGCACTTTCTCCAAAATTCTGGCGGGGCATCCCGACTACACCGTAACGGGTGGCACAGTGCTTTACAAAGGCAAAAACCTGTTGGAACTGCCCCCTGAAGAGCGTGCCCGCGAAGGCGTCTTTTTGGCGTTTCAATACCCCCTTGAAATCCCAGGGGTGAGCAATCTCGACTTTTTGCGGGTGGCCTACAATGCCAAGCGGAAGCACCAAGGCCGCGATGAACTGGATGCCTTTGACTTTGATGATCTGGTGCGGCAGAAAATTGAACTGGTGAAATTAGATGAGGGCTTCCTCAATCGCGGCGTAAATGAGGGCTTTTCCGGCGGTGAGAAAAAGCGTAACGAAATTCTGCAAATGGCACTCTTAGAGCCAACCCTTGCCATCCTCGATGAAACGGACTCTGGCTTGGATATTGATGCGCTGCGGATTGTGGCCAATGGCGTTAATCAATTGAGCCGCCCCGATAACTGTATTCTCCTGATTACCCACTATCAGCGGCTGCTGGACTACATCGTGCCCGACTATGTTCACGTTATGGAGGGGGGACGGATTATCCTCACCGGGACGAAGGAACTGGCGTTGGAACTGGAAGCGCGGGGCTATGACTGGGTTCGCGAAGAGGAGGTTGCTACATCATGACAATTACAGTCAACGTCAATTCCGATCAAGCGGATCTGCCCAAAGCTAGTCGTGCCAATGAACTCAATGATTTGTTGACCTTGGCACCGCCTCCGCGTCACGCTGAACTAGAACCTTTACGCCAAGTCGCCCGCGATCGCCTCCATGAGCAAACGTTACCTACCCCCCGCGATGAGGACTGGCGCTTTACAGATTTATCGGCTTTGCGCACGCGATCGTTCCAAGCCCCTATTGCCCCTCTCCATCCAGAAATTGTTGCTGAAGTACGGCATCTGCTGTGTGAGCGCAGTTTTCCCACTGTTGCCCAAATTGTCCTAATTGACGGCTATTTCTGTGGGGAACTCTCCCGTGTGAATGCCACTGGGGTTGAGTTATTGCCCCCCTCAATGCCAGCGATCGCCCCCCCAGAGGTCTTCAGTGATCTCAATACAGCAATGCTTGTTGATCGGGTTTGCCTACGCCTAACGGGATCCTTGGCTGAACCTGTAGAAGTATTTTTTGTTAGTAGTCGGCAGCAGCAGAGTGTTGTTTCACCCCGCCTTTCCATTGAAGTGGCAGCCTACGGTCAAACGACCCTGATTGAGCGCTTTTTGTCTTTGACGGGCGATCGACAGTTTACCAATAGCGTCACGGAACTTTCCCTGGGTGCCAGTGCCCATCTGCGCCATGTACGGATGCAACACCAATCACCAACAGCAATTCACATTGGCTGTACAGTAGTTTGCCAAGCCCCAGACAGTTGCTACGAAGGACACGCCATTGATTTGGGGGGATGCTTGAGCCGCCACAATTGGCAGGTGCAGATCTACGGCAGTGGTAGCCAGACAATCCTGAAGGGACTGGCGATCGCCATGGGAGAACAGATAATGGATACCCACACGGCTGTCTTCTTCCATGCGCCCCATAGCGGCAGCGAACAGATTCACAAGTGCATTCTTGGCGATCGCGCCCACGGCATCTTTAATGGCCGCGTAGTTGTGCCTCAAGTGGCGCAACTAACAGATGCCAAGCAACTCAATCGCACGCTGCTGCTTTCTGACAAAGCCCGTGTGGATACCAAACCCCAACTAGAAATTGTTGCCGACAACGTCAAATGCTCCCACGGTGCTACCGTTAGCCAGCTGGCCGCCGAGGATATCTTCTATCTGCGCAGTCGTGGCCTTGATGAGCACCAAGCCCGCGATCTACTGGTGAAGGCCTTTGCCCTTGAGCAACTAGCCGATATTGA
>DVDZ01000137.1 GCA_015296025.1 Thermosynechococcus sp. M46_R2017_013 | reverse complement strand
GTTAAAGTAAGGGGGTAACTCCTATGGCTACCCCCATTGAGGTTGTTGCCAATAAGGGCTAGAGAGAGCTACTGACCTGGAGTTTGGGGACTTGGAGATTCCGTTGGTGTTTGATTATTGGTCGTACCACCACCACCACAGGCAACCAGTGTTGTAGAAAAACCCACTAAAATTAGACCCAAAGCGGCAAATTTGTAGAGAGATTTCATAGAACTCCTCACGGCAGATAATCAGTAAGGATTAGACAGTTCTTTTCTATCAGGTTTACTGCGGGGTTGGCAACTGCCGGTCAACGATTTGCCATAAAGATTCCCTTAAGCGTGCCAGTAAATTGGAGCAAGCACCTATATCCCTATGACCACTGAGCGATTACAAAAAGTCCTTGCCCATTGGGGAGTGGCCTCGCGGCGCCATGCGGAAACGCTTATCCGCAGGGGTCAAGTCTTCGTGAATGGTCAGCGGGCACAGTTGGGGGACAAAGTAGATCCAACGCGCGATCGCATTGAATACAGAGGACAGCCCCTGAACCCACCCCGCCCACCCCAACGGCTCTATCTGCTCCTCCACAAACCCAAGGGGGTTCTCTGTACCTGTCATGATCCCCAAGGTCGAACCACAGTTCTCGATCTATTGCCGCCCATGTATCAGCGCGTAGGGGGGCTGCATCCCGTGGGTCGTTTAGATGCCGACTCCAGTGGTGCCCTCCTGCTCACAAATGATGGGGCTTTCACCTACTATCTCAGTCATCCCCGCCATCACATCCCCAAAACCTACCGCGTTTGGGTGCAGGGAGAGCCGACAGAAAGGGTGTTGCAAAGATGGCGACAGGGCATTCCCTTGGAGGGAGTGATGACATTGCCCGCAACGGTTAAGCTCCTGCGCAGTGAGGGCGATCGCACCCTCTTGGAAATCATTCTGCACGAAGGCCGCAATCGTCAAATTCGGCGGGTAGCCGATCAGCTTGGGCATCCTGTTCTTGCTTTACAACGGATTGCGATTGGTCCGATTCACCTGGGTAGTCTTCGCCCTAGAGCCGTTCGTCCCCTCAGCCGCCGTGAATTAGCTGCCCTCTCCTACTCAGCCTGAGAGGCAGTGACCTTGGGCGGAAGATGCTGCACTGGATGTTGCGGGTGGGTAGCTTCCCATTCAGCAAGAAATTCCTGCGTGTCTTTGACCGAGGGTAAGGGCAAAGAGCCACCGGGACCGGCCAAAGGGCGCAATCCATTCAACTCCGCCAAGATGGCTGTGCCGTTGTTAATGACCACTGCCAAAATCGGGTCAAGGGCAAAGAAGACCCCCGACAGCAGTGCACCAATATTGGGGATAGCAACGATCGCCGTATTTTGCCAGACAATCTCCATCGCTTGCTTGGCAATGCGAATGGCAAGGGTCAGTCCCCGTAGATCGTCCTCCATGAGCACCACATCTGCGGTTTCACGGGCAATATCCGTTGCTCCAGCAAAGGAAATAGAGACATCGGCATAGGCAAGAGCCGCAGAGTCATTGATACCATCCCCACAGAAGGCCACCACTTTACCACTGTCATGGAGGGATCGCACCACCTCCACTTTTTTTTCCGGGAAGGCTTCGGCGTAGATATTGTTGGGAGCAATCCCTAAATCTTTGGCTACCGCCCGGGCAACACGGCCAATGTCGCCAGTGAGCATATGCGGGGTAATGCCTGCTTCCTTGAGTTCACGGATGACTTCGCAGCTTTCATTGCGGATTGGATCGCTGTAGAGAATCACCCCAATCAAACGACCATTTCCGGCCACATAGACAATTGACGCCCGTCCGCAATCGAGATCGGGGAAGCGTTCATTTAGCTCAATCAGGCAAATGTTTTCCTGCTCCATCATGCGGCGGCTGCCTACGCGCAGATCCACACCCCGCACTTTTGTAGCCACACCGAGACCAACGCGGTATTCCCAGTCTTCGCAGTCAAAGAGGGGCTGATGGGTCTCACGGGCATGGCGGACAATGGCTTCAGCTACAGGGTGAGTGAGTCCCTGCTCGGCACTGGCGGCCAGACTGAGGATATCGTCGGCGCTGAAGTGCGGATCTAGGACTTTAATATCCGTCACGCCGGCATGGCCTTGGGTAAGGGTGCCTGTTTTATCAAAAACAATTGTATCAATTTGAGCTAGTTTTTCAATGGCTCGCCCACTGCGAATAAGAACGCCATGTTGAGCGGCATAGGTCAGCGCCGACAAAATTGTGGTGGGCACAGAGACCCGAATTCCCGTACCCAGATCAAGGGTCAGTAGGGCGATCGCCCGGTTCAAATCTCCAGAGAGTAAACCCACACCTGTACCAATGGCCAAGGTGGGAACTACCATCTGATTGGCAACAACAGCCGCATAGTTTTCAATGCGAGTGTCATGCACGGGTGCCGACTGCATTAGGCCGACAATCACGCCCGCGCGGGTATTGTTGCCCACCCGCTCTGCTAAGACTACCAATTGGCCATCCACTAGAAGGGTCGAAGCAAAAACCTCCATCCCCTCGGTGCGGGTTACTGGTACTGACTCACCCGTGAGTTTGCACTGATCAATAAGGCCGGTGCCCCGCAAAATAATGCCATCAACGGGAATTTGATCCCCCGGATAGACGACGACGCGATCGCCCTCCACAATATCCTTAACTTCCACCTCCACCTCAATGCCGTCCCGTTCCACAAAGGCAGTTTTGCCCAAACAGTCGAGTAAATCAAGGTTCGCCCGCTCCGATCTCCGTGCGGTAAGGTCGCGAATCACTTCACCCCCCTCAATCAGCCCCAACATAAAGGAGGGGGCAAAGTAGTTTCCCTGCATTGTGTGCAGAGCGATCGCCAGCCCATCGAGGAAGTCAATTGTTAACTGTTTCTCCTCTTGAATCGCTTCCCATGCCCGCTGAAACACTGGCATTGCCCCGGCAATCACCACACTGGCAATCACATAACTCGGCACAGGAACACCCATCAGGGAGGCCACGCTCAACCCCAAGCCAAGAGCCGGTAAGCCCAAGCGTTCCCAATAATTAATTTGGTGAGTTGCAGCCGCAGGAGCCACTTTCTCGTTACTAAGGGCAGGAATCTTTGGATTGGCCGCCACTTGAATCGATTCAAAAATCTGCCCCTGCACCGTTGCTAAGGCTTCCCCAAAGAGTTTGGGGCTATATTCCACCACTAGGGAGCACGCTGGGGGGTTAATGCGTACTGTTGTCACGGCAGGTAAACTGCCAACAACGTAGAGCAGCCGTGCCCCATATTCTGCATCAAAGCCCAACCGAGGAATGCGAATCCGAAAGCGACCCGTAATCCAATGCACAACTTGATAATGAACGGTTTCTGTAGTGATACGACCAGCGGGTCTCTCAGACTTTGGGGAACGACTGCGAGCAATAGTGGTCATAACTAATTCCTAAAGATAGAAGTTCGCTGTAGGGACACTGAATGAGTTGATGTGCACAGTAATGACATTAATTTAGTAAACCTTCAAAAATTTATTAATTTTAAGTGAATCCTCCGTCGGCAACGTTAATATCGTAACCCTTAATAGAGACTAACCTACTCTGGAACAAAAAAGGCTATCCAGTTTGGGAGGCTGTTTGCTTAGGTCATCCTTAAAGAGTGGGGTTTTTCTTGGGCATCTATCGTACAATCTAGCTGCATATAGAGGATAAACAAATGATGGATACGGCGATCGCAACGATTCGTGCCCGCGAAATTCTCGACTCGCGGGGGCGTCCCACCGTTGAAGCAGAAGTCAAACTAGATTGCGGCATTGTCGGACTTGCCCAAGTTCCCAGTGGTGCCTCAACGGGAAGTTTTGAAGCCCATGAACTGCGCGACGGCGATCCGAAGCGCTACGGCGGCAAAGGGGTACTCAGCGCGGTTGAAAACATTGAAACAACAATTCTCAGTGCCCTCGTGGATCTCAATGCCCTTGATCAAGCCTTCATTGACCAATGTTTGTTAGAACTCGATGGCAGTGAGAACAAATCCAACCTTGGTGCCAATGCCATTCTTGCAGTTTCCTTAGCGACGGCCAAAGCAGCAGCCGAATACCTCGGTTTACCCCTCTACCGCTACTTGGGGGGACCGCTAGCCAATGTGCTCCCTGTGCCGATGATGAATGTCATTAATGGCGGCGCCCATGCGGCCAACAACATTGACTTTCAGGAATTCATGATCATGCCCATTGGTGCTCCCAGTTTTCGGGAGGGGCTGCGCTGGGGGGCAGAAGTTTTCGCTGCCCTGAGTAAAGTGCTGGCGGACAAGGGCTTACTGACAGGGGTAGGAGATGAGGGGGGCTTTGCTCCCAATTTAGACTCTAACCAAGCGGCCTTGGATATTCTGCTGCAGGCCATTGAAACGGCGGGCTACACCCCCGGCAGCGATATTGCCCTTGCCCTCGATGTGGCTGCCAATGAATTTTATGAAGATGGCAAATATGTGTTTGAGAAGACCAGCCGCACGGCTGCAGAGTTAATCCGCTACTACGAAGACTTGGTAAGCAACTATCCCATTGTCTCCATTGAGGACGGATTGCAGGAGGAGGACTGGGATCACTGGGCACTCCTGACGCAGACCCTTGGCGGACGCATTCAACTGGTCGGGGATGACCTGTTTGTCACCAATCCCAAGCGCTTGCAACGGGGAATTGACAATGGCGTGGCCAATGCCATCTTGATTAAACTGAACCAGATTGGTTCTCTGACAGAAACGCTGCAAACCATTGATCTAGCCACGCGCAAGGGCTACCGCTCAGTCATTAGCCACCGCTCTGGGGAAACAGAGGATACGACGATTGCGGATCTGGCTGTGGCGACCCGTGCTGGGCAAATTAAGACGGGTTCCCTCTGCCGCAGTGAACGTGTGGCTAAGTACAATCGCCTCCTGCGCATTGAAGCTGAATTGGGAGATCAGGCGGTGTATGCGCCCACGGTGGGCTTGGGGCCGCGCTAGGTGAGTCGTGTCCGCAAACGCTTTGGCCAGCACTGGCTGCGCAGTGAATCGGTTTTAGCCCAGATCATTGCAGCGGCTGAGCTGCAGGGGAGCGATCGCGTGCTTGAAATTGGTCCGGGTCGGGGCGCCCTCACTCGCCCCCTCCTCGCCAGTGGGGCTGAAGTGGTTGCCGTCGAACTGGATCGGGATCTCTGCCCACGACTGCGGCAGCAGTTTAGGGGTGAGCGGTTGCAGTTGATTGAGGAAGATATTCTGCGGCTGGACTTAGCGCCCTTGGGATGTAACAAAGTGGTGGCCAATATCCCCTACAACATTACAGGGCCATTGCTGGGGCATCTGCTCGGCAGTATTGCCCAACCGCGGCGCCCCCCCTTTGAGCGGTTAATTCTACTTGTGCAAAAGGAGATTGGCGATCGCTTGATGGCGGCTCCCGGTAGTAAAACCTACGGCGCCCTTTCGGTACGCGTGCAATTTTTGGCCACGTGCGAGAAGGTGTGTGCAGTACCCCCCCGCGCCTTTCAGCCGCCCCCCAAAGTGGAGTCGGTCGTGATCCGTTTGTGGCCCCGCGCTGTACTTCCAAAGGTGCGATCGCCCCAATGGCTGGAAATTCTCCTTAAACAGGGCTTTGCCACCCGCCGCAAGATGCTTGCCAATGCTCTGCAGTCTCTGGTGCCACCGCAGCAGGTGCGCCAAGCGCTTCTCCAGTTGGGGCGGGATGCCAATAGCCGTGCCGAAGCCCTTAGTTTAGAGGATTGGTTGGCTCTCAGTGAGGTTCTCCAGCAACGCCAGCAGGAGCAGCAGGCCTCCTAGCCCCCCAGTGGTGGCGGTTCCAAGGGTATTGCACTGCTCAACGAGGGCTTGAACAGTTTGGTTGAAGTATCACCAAGACTATACAATACGCTCCAATATCGAGAGATGGGTAACCATGAGTGAAGCTGCTTCAGCGTTAAGTGGGTCGGTCACGACGCTGCGCCGTTGGCAGTCATCGGGAAAATTAGTTGGCAAACCCACGGCGGGCGGCTTTCGTCGCTATGACCTCGCCAAGCTCAAGCCGGAGATTTCCGTGCGCAAGCAGATGGCCAACGCCCGTATTTCCAGCCACGCTCAGAAAGACCACCTGAAGTGGCAAGCGCATGATCCTCGCCCCAGACAACGTGCAGGCGACCTATTTTGCCAAGGGCGCTGACCACCACTTCGGTGGTGGTGAAACCACCGCGACGAAGCAGGAAGCAAGCAGCAGATTTAGCGATTAATGGCTAGATTGGCGTAGGTATTGCGGAATAGTAACCCTAGTCTCCTCTGGAGCATTTGGCTGAGTTGAAGGAAATGGCGACAAGCGATCGCCAAAAATAGCGGTGCCAATGCGCACCATCGTTGCTCCGGCTTGTACTGCAAGGGGGTAGTCTTGGGTCATGCCCATGGAATACTCCTGCCACTGGAGATGTTGCCATGGTTGGGTACTGAGGGTTTCTCCCCAAGCTCGCAATTCTTGAAACACCTGCAATTGCTCTGCGGGGGGCAATCCCAAGGGCAGAATCGTCATTAGGCCACAGCAGTGCAAGTGGGAGAGGGCATCCAGTTGGGGCAGAACTGCTTCCAGTTCCCACCTTTCCCAGCCGTACTTTTGTGGATCAGGGCGTAGTTTCACTTGCAACAGACAGCGGGGACTGGGGATGCCTGTTTCCCTGAGAACGGTGTTTATTCGCTCCGCCAACTGCCAGCGATCAAGGGAGTGAATCCAGTCAAAAAGTTGCAGCGCCTGCCGTACTTTATTGGTTTGCAGGTGGCCAATCAGGTGCCACGTGATGTCTGGCAGGTCTGCCAATTCAGCTCGTTTCTTGGCAGCTTCCTGTACGCGGCTTTCCCCAAAATCACGAATGCCGGCTTCGTAGGCAGCACGGATGGCAGCCGCTGGCACAAACTTGCTCACAGCAATGAGGCGAACGTGGGGCGGCAGTGTTGATTTGAGGTGGGTGGCGCGATCGCGAATTTCAGCAGCGGATAACACAGGCAATTTGCGGCAAAGGATACTTTTTGATCGTGAACTACCCCTGTTGAATCAAAGCAGAAGTGTTGAATCCTGTAACAAAACTTAACACTCTCAGCCTGCGTCGAGCGGATGCGAGAGGCCACAAGTCGCTCTGGCGGCCAACCAAAGCTGCAATGTACTATTGAACACCTGTATTCCTGACCGATTCAAGCGATAAAACAAGGCGCTCATGCTGTTCAAGCTGGGGTCTAGAACATAGGTCAATCAGATTTTCAACAGCAGTTGTGAGTTCAACACAGGAGAGTGACAAGGGCTGAGGTGTTTGAAGATAGACTTGACAATCTTTTCAAAGGATACCATGATAATTTGGTTGTTTTTCTATTCTCCCAGAGAAGAATACAGCACTTCTTCCTTTTTTTCTAGTCTCTCAAGCTATTGTTTAACACTTCTGCCCATTCATCTCAGTAAGAGGGGCTGTCTAACGCCGCTGCTGTTTACTTACCCATTTACGGCTAAAGCGCAGTTCCATACCCACGCCCTCTGCCCACACCTGCAATTGCTTGAGGAAGGCTTGGCGATCGCTCCCTTGGAGAACGGCCAATTGATCAGCAACTTCGAGGGCATAGGGATAGCCTTGACCAGTAATTAGTTCCCCACAGAGCCAGCGAATCACCTGATCCAGTAGACCGGCTTTGTAGATCCACAAGGGCAGTTCTAGGCGCACAGGGCACCCTTGATGGGCCTTGAGATAGCAAAAGCCAATATCCTTGACCCAAGAGTTATATTTTCCAAGGATGCCGCCGCGATCGCAGACAAAAAACGGCGAGCGATCGCCCCACTGGGTCAAAACAGTATTTAATAGTTGGGCATCTGAGAGGTACGGGTTAGGCGGCAGATTCGCTAGATGCCTCAATAGGGTCACTAGATCCCGCGCCTGGGAGCTATCAATGTAGGACACCAAGGGAATCCGGTGTTTCAGGCTAGCCTCTAGGGTTTGGCAAAGAGCCGCAACATATCGTGTTTGCCATTCTGGGGCATAGGATTCAGCAAAGGTCGCCACAAAGGAGCCGTCAAACAACAGCAGTGCCGGTGTAGCTACTTCAACCATGCGCTCCCGTAGGGTTTTTAATTCCAGTTCAAAGCGGCGGAGGTGCACATAGCGTTCCTGAAAGCGGTAGGTCTGGGGTTGTTGCAACTGTTCTTCCGCTTGGCGCAGTTCCACCGGCGTAATCAGCTCAAGGGCAATTTCTTTGGCATAGCAGCCATTGCTCCGGTGGGGATTGATAAACCAACCTGCCTGCACTACTGCTACGGGCAAGAGCAGCTCTTCACTGGGCAGAATCTGGGAGCCATCCACTGCCACAGTGGTGACACTCATCAGTTGAGTTCTTGCCCAATCCAAGGCGGCCTGACGATGGGGCCACTCTACCCCCAACGGGATGCGCCACCCCCCATCCCACGGTTCAACGGGACGTGCCCCCCACTCCGCAATCTGCGGATCAATAGCAGCGGTGATGTCGGAAATCGTTTGTTGTTGCCATATCCTTAGAGCCTGTTGATAGGCCTGTCGCACTTGAGCAAGCGCTGTGTCATAGCTGAGAAATTCGGCCTTTTTGTGATTTAGTTGCTGCACCAGTTGGGAAAGGGGTAACACCATGACTAAGAAAAAGTCGAGAAACGCCTGTTGCTATTCTTATCGGAATAAATATGGGTTTGCCTTGTGTCCCCTCCTGCAGTAAATATTAAGGTGTCCACTGACCCTCCTCCAAAAACTGTGAAGGCACTTAATCTCCTTGGCTCCACTGGCTCCATTGGTACCCAAACCCTTGACATTGTTGCCCAATATCCCGATCGCTTTCGGATTGTTGGCCTTGCTGCTGGGCGCAACCTAGAGCGACTCATTCCACAAATTCGCCAATTTCAGCCGGAGATTGTCAGTATTGCCGATCCTAATCAACTGCCCGAACTAGAGGCGGCATTGGCAGATCTGCCCCAAAAACCGCAGCTGGTAGCTGGTGAGGCAGGGATTGCAGCGGTGGCGGCCTATGGGGATGCCGATGTGGTGGTGACAGGGATTGTCGGCTGTGCGGGTCTGGTGCCCACAATTGCCGCTATTAAAGCGGGCAAGGATATTGCCTTGGCCAATAAGGAAACACTCATTGCCGGTGGTCCGGTGGTTTTGCCGCTACTTCAAGAGTACGGTGTCAAGCTCTTGCCCGCCGATTCTGAGCATTCGGCTATTTTTCAGTGTTTACAGGGGGTACCGGAAGGCGGACTGCGGAAAATTATTCTTACTGCCTCGGGGGGCGCTTTTCGGGATTGGCCGGTGGAGAAACTCTGCCAAGTCACGGTGGCGGATGCCCTCAAACACCCCAACTGGTCGATGGGGCCAAAAATTACCGTGGACTCGGCGACCCTGATGAACAAAGGTCTAGAGGTGATTGAGGCACATTACCTCTTTGGTGTGGACTACGACAACATTGAGATTGTCATCCATCCCCAAAGCATTATTCACTCGCTAATTGAGTTGCAAGATACGTCGGTATTAGCGCAGTTGGGCTGGCCAGATATGCGGTTGCCGTTATTGTATGCCCTCTCGTGGCCAGAGCGTATTCCTACGAATTGGTCAGCGTTGGATCTGGTGAAGGCAGGGAATTTGACGTTTCGATCGCCGGATCACCAGAAGTATCCCTGTATGGGACTGGCCTATGCTGCGGGTCGTGCCGGCGGGGCTATGCCTGCGGTGCTCAATGCAGCCAATGAGGAGGCAGTGGCCCTCTTTATCGCCGAGGCGATTTCATTCCTAGAGATTCCGCGGCTGATTGAGAAGACCTGCGATCGCTACTCTGGCCAAAACATTCGCAACCCCAACTTAGAGGACATTTTGGCCGCTGATCGCTGGGCACGGCAAACGGTACAGGAATTGGCGCAACGGGGGGCTAGCCCGATGGTTGCTCTCTAGGAGTTGTGTCAAAATACCATCAGACTGCTTCAAAGGAGAGCCAATGGATACCCGCGCATTCAAGCGATCGCTACACAGTTCAGAAAACTACCACCGCAAAGGCTTTGGCCACGGTGAGGCAGTGAACCAGCAACTCCAAGGGGAGTATCAAAGTTCTCTGATTCAGCAAATCCGTGCCAATGGCTATCGTTGGCAAGAGGGGGATGTGACGATTCGCTTGGCGGAGGCCTTTGGCTTTTGTTGGGGGGTGGAGCGTGCCGTTGCTCTTGCCTATGAAACTCGTACCCACTTTCCCACGGAACGCATCTGGATTACAAATGAAATTATCCATAATCCCTCGGTGAATGAGCGCCTGCGGCAAATGGCTGTGGAGTTTATTCCGGTGGTCAATGGGGCAAAGGACTTTAGTGAGGTGCGCCAAGGGGATGTGGTGATTTTGCCCGCCTTTGGGGCTAGTGTCCAAGAAATGCAACTACTGAATGAGCGCGGCTGTACGATTGTGGACACCACCTGCCCTTGGGTCTCGAAGGTGTGGCACAGTGTCGAAAAGCATAAAAAGGTGAGCTTCACCTCGATTATTCACGGCAAGTATAACCACGAAGAGACAATTGCCACCAGTTCCTTTGCGGGCACCTATTTGATTGTGCTCAACCTAGAGGAAGCTCGCTATGTGTGTGATTACATCCTCAAGGGGGGCGATCGCGAGGCCTTCATGGCCAAGTTTGCTAAGGCCTGTTCTACGGGCTTTGATCCCGAGCGCGATCTGGTGCGGGTCGGCATTGCCAATCAAACAACTATGCTCAAAGGGGAAACCGAACAAATCGGCAAATTATTTGAGCGCACGATGATCCAAAAATACGGCCCCGATCGCCTCAATGAGCACTTCATGAGCTTCAACACGATTTGTGATGCCACCCAAGAGCGCCAAGATGCAATGCTGAATTTGGTCAAGGAACCGCTAGATTTAATGGTCGTAATTGGGGGCTACAACTCCTCAAATACCACCCACCTTCAAGAAATTGCCATTGAGCATGGCATTCCTTCCTATCACATTGACTCTGCAGATCGCATTGGGCCAGGGAATCGTATTCAGCACAAGCCTCTGCATCAGAATGTCACTGTCACTGAAAACTGGCTACCCAATCGCCCCCTCACCATTGGCATTACCTCCGGGGCTTCCACCCCCGACAAGGTGGTTGAGGAAGTGCTCAATAAAATTTTTGCCCTGCGGTCACTGGCTGCTGTTTCCTAGGTTGGAGATTCCTGAGTCAAATCCCAAGCGGGCGATCGCTGGCAACTCACCTCATAGAGGGCAATGCCCACCGCCACTGAGGCATTTAGGCTATTGGTGCGTCCCGCTAAGGGAATAGCAACCATTTCATCGCAATGCTTCTGGGTTTGCAGACTAATGCCTTCCCCCTCACTGCCAACCACAAAGACCGTGGGGCGATTAAATTGAATTTTGGGCAAGGGTACAGCTCCTCGCTCCGAAAGACCGTAGATCCAATAGCCTGCTTCCTTCAGCCTTTCAAGGGCTTGGTTGAGGTTAGTTACCCCTTGCCACAGGCAGATACTCCAAG
>DVDZ01000020.1 GCA_015296025.1 Thermosynechococcus sp. M46_R2017_013 | reverse complement strand
ATCTGCCACCTGCGTTACCGCTGACCGTTCTACGACAATCACATCCCCCTGTTGCAACACAGGATTGTTCTTGGCATCGGGTTGAGCCGCCAAGCTAAAGGGAATGCGTCGCCGACTGACCGTGCCATCGCGGTTGAGCCGTACCAACGTTACCTGAGACATATTGGCACGTTGCACATTGAATCCGCCGGCCGCCCCAATTCCCTGAGTGAGGGTGGCGTTTGCTGGCACTTCAACTACCCCCGGTCGCAGTACTTCGCCCACAACCTGTACCTGAATCACCTGCGGCGAAAACGTGGCAGAGGCCACCCGTATGGCTTCCGCCGCATTTACTGCCTGTGCCTTGGGCACCACAATCACATCATCACTGCGCAGTGTAATATCTTGGCTGGCATCTCCTGACTGAATCATTTCCCAAAGATTAATTTTGGTCACGGCAGTTTGGCCATTCCCGAGTTGACGGCGTATCTCAATATTGCGAATATCTGCCTCTTGGGTAATGCCACCGCTTTGAGCGAGTACTTGGCTCAGGCGAGGCCATGTTAAGCCACCGGAAAGGCCAACACCTGCTGCAGAAGCTGATACAGATGTAAAAGGAACAACATAAGATCCCGGACGGCTAACCTCGCCCGCCACCAAAATTTTCATGGGCCGCGGAGTCTGCAACGTAACCGTCACGGCTGGAAAGCGCATCACCTTACTATAGGCATTCAGGATCAGCTGTTCCGCTTGAGGTAGAGTTAAGCCCCCCACCATGACGCGCCCTGCCAAAGGTAGAGTGACTGAGCCATCGAGATTAACCGTGAATTCTCTCTGACTAGTAACGCTTGCTGGAAGGTTGACCACTTCAATAAAAAGCACATCCCCTGCCCCTAAAAGATAGTCTTGGAGGGGATTAACGCCGGTAAAACTATAGGAGTTTGGACGGACGGACATGGGTTGAGCAGTGACCGAGGGGGGGGGTCAGCAGTGTTGTCCCAAGGGTCAATCCGCTGGCGATCGCCAGCGCGATTAGAGTGTTGTGTCCCCTTGACAAGGATCTACACCCCATAGTTGCTGCTCCTCACTCACTGGTTCTACCCTATGCTACCTGTTCAGCCCGACTTATGGAAAAAGGCTTTAGAATGAGTGGAAATGGCTTTATCACCTCATCGTAATGCTGGATCAGCCGCTCATTTGCCTAGAACAGATTTCCAAAGTTTATGGCCAAGGGGAGACCGAAGTTCACGCCCTCAGGGATGTGAATCTAGAAATTCAGCGAGGGGAGTACTGCGCCATTATGGGGGCATCGGGGTCAGGCAAGTCCACAATGATGAATATTATTGGCTGTTTGGATCGCCCAACCTCTGGCCGCTACTTTCTCGATGGGCAGGATGTGGCGCACCTCAGTGATGATGAACTTGCCCATATTCGCAATGCCAAGATTGGCTTTGTCTTTCAGCAGTTTTACTTGCTGGGGCAACTGACTGCCTTGGAAAATGTGATGCTACCTATGGTCTATGCTCGAGTACCGCCTAAGGAACGGCGCGATCGCGCGATCGCTGCTTTAGAACAGGTGGGCTTGGGTCACCGCCTTGAGAATCGTCCCAATCAACTTTCCGGAGGACAACAACAACGGGTGGCGATCGCCCGTGCCATTGTCAACCAGCCGCTTCTCCTCCTTGCCGATGAACCCACCGGTGCCCTCGATAGCCACACCACAGCGGAAATTCTTGCCATCTTTGGTCAACTCAATGAAGCCGGCATGACAGTAATTATGGTCACCCATGAACCTGATGTGGCGGCTGTGACGCACCGCATTATTCAGTTTCGCGACGGTCAAATTCGGTCGGATCGCCCCAATCTGCCTAGTCCGCTGGCCGTACCTGCCCCAGAAGTGTTGATTCTGTAACAAAACTTAACACTCTCAGCCTGCGTCGAGCGGATGCGAGAGGCCACAAGTAGCTCTGGCGGCCAATCAAAGCTCCAATCCACTGTTGAACACCTGTATTCCTGACCGATTCAAGGGATAAAACAAGGCTCTCATGTTGTTCAAGCTGGGGTCTAGAAGATAGGTCAGCCAGATTTTGAACAGCAGTTGTGAGTTCAATACAGGAGAGTCGCAAGGGATGAGGTGTTTGAGGAGAGACTTGACCATCTTTTCAAAGGATGTCATGATAAGTTGCTCCTTAACCAACAATTGGCGTTATCAAAGTTAGGACTCAATTGAAAGCGCTGGAACAGGCCTTGGCTGGTCTGGCGATTAATCCAAAGGGGCAGATTAATTAAACCTCGATATCCTTGATTAGCCACTGCATTTGGCCCTCACTATCCTGGTAAGGGCGTATGCGATTCACGAGCGCTCAAGATTCTCCTAGACGGAGGCCGCCAAAGGGGGAAATTTCCACTGGAGTTTGAAGTGCGGTGTCTAGCCGCTCAACCAGCGTGGCAGCGTCAGGCTCTTTCTCAGAGTTGATCTCAACCACAAACTGGACATCCGTAAGCAACTCATGGTAGTTGGGTTTAGGGTGGGCAGGCTACCGCGTCTTTAGGTTGTGCAGTACCCGCTCAAGATCAACGATAAAGATGGGGGATAGGTCTTGATCCTCTTGACTACCAACCATCAGGGAACTGACGTTGTGAATGCTCCCCCAGTGAAGGTAGTTAGCGGGAATGGGATGAATGGCACTCTGTGGAATTCGCTCAATGACTGGGGGTGCGGTGAGGGGCAGGCCAAACCATTCTTGCTCCAATCGGGGCTGGAGAATTAGCAAAAATTTGAGCTTCTGCGTTTCTGAGGTGGAGAGAGGATCATCAAAGAGACAGCGGCCAATATCAATCACTAAAATTTCGCGATTCTCATAAGTCACCAAACCAACCCCCCGCTGCTGTGGATCACCATGAATTGGAGGTAAGGGAATCACCCGATAGGCCTGGGCCATGGGTACAGCAAACTGCTCTTGACGTACGATAAATGTCAGGAACTGCTCTAAAACAATGGGTTGGCTTTGACGGCGACGGCGGCTTTTAAGCATGGCGGATCAACTGATCAAGGGTGGCCAAAAGGTCACTTTCGCGGAAGGGTTTGCTGAAGTAGGCAGCTGCCCCTAAATGTTCTGCAAGCTGGCGATGTTTTTGGCCTGTGCGCGAGGTCAGCATCATTACGGGAGTGTTTTGACACTGGGGAATACGGCGAATTTGAGTGAGGACGCCAAACCCATCGAGACGAGGCATTTCAATGTCGCAGATAAGGGCACTGACGTGTAACCCCCCTTGCAGTTTATCAATGGCCTCCTGACCATCTTTGGCCTGTTCAACCCGATAGCCGGCTTTTTCGAGGGTATTGGCAAGGAAGCGGCGCACGTTAACTGAATCATCAACACAAGGATGGTATCTTGGCTGGGGGCAACAGGGGGAGCTACAGGGGCACGGGAGTGTTCCTGTTCTGACCAATCAAAGAGGGCAAGGGGGTCTAATAGAGGGACAATGCGACCATTCCCCAAAATCGTGCAGCCACTAAAGCCCTTGGGTAGGGCTAATTCCCCTTCGACTTGGCGAATGGTGACTTCTTGCTCGCTCCAATAGCGATCAACCCGCAGGGCGAGGGCACTGTCCCCTTGACTGACAATCATCAACGTGGGTTGGTTAATTGCCGGCGCTCCCTCCATTTGCACAGGACGATAGGGACGCTGAAAGTGGAAAATTTGGGCTAGGTCAATTAAAGGAATGAGATAGTCTTCCCAATCAATTAGAGTTGAGCCAAGGGTTTCAATGGCGGGGTAGCGATCGGCCAACACCATTTCTTCAATGCCTTCGGTGGGCACAGCCAAGAGCATACCAGCCGCTTCCACTAGGAGTGCTCGTATCATTGAGAGGGTATAGGGGATTGCAATCGTAAATTCTGTCCCTTGACCAGGGGTACTGTGGATTTGAATGTTACCGCGAATTTGCCGTAGATTGGTGCGCACAATGTCCATTCCCACGCCACGCCCAGAGAGGCTAGTCACCTGTGAAGCGGTTGAGAAGCCCGGCTCAAAAATCAGTTGCCAGAGGTCGCGATCGCTCGCAGTTTCCAACCAGTCCCGTGCTAAGCCCAATCGCCGTGCCGTTTGTCGAATTTTCTCTGGATTGAGACCTCGGCCATCATCCGCCACAGTAATGACGGTTTGATTGCCGCGATAGGCAGCTTTCAGAGTAATGGTGCCCACTGCGGGTTTGCCAAGGGCTTGACGTTCTTCGGTTGTTTCAATCCCATGATCAAAAGCATTGCGGACAAGGTGCAACAGGGGATCCGCCAGCACACTCAACACAGTACGGTCAATGAGAATATGACTGCCCTCAATGACTAAGTTGACCTTCTTGCCATGCTCACGACTTAACTCACTGATGAGGCGAGGATAGCGGTTGGCCAGATCGGCAAAGGGGCGCATCCGCACTTGGGTAAACCGAGCTTGAAGTTGCTTGGCGGTACGGTTGAGATCGCGGCCGGTGCGTTCGGTATCCTCTAGGCTCAATTCCAAATCGCTGGTGATTTCCTGTATTTGGACAATGATTTCCATCACTTCCTGTGAAAGCAAGTGCACATCGGTGTAGCGATCGAATTCAAGAACATCGAAGCCATGCTGATTTTGGGGATTAAAGTGATGGGGGGCACTGACACGGTCATATTCTGTGCGTAGGCGAAAGTTAGCTTGCTCAAGGGCACGCACTTTTTGCTTGAGAGCCGCCAGCAGGTCGTGGAGCCGTTCCCGTTGCAAATCCAAACCATTACACTCAATGAGTAACTCCCCCATCAGATCACTGAGTTGATCTAACTGATGCCCCGGTACCCGCACGGTCATTTCCTTGGGTTCTGGGGATTGGGGCTTGGGGGCTACTGGGGTTGGCTCAGCCTCTGGGGCAGGGGAGGGAGACAATAAATCTGCAAAGGAGAAAGATTCAACGTCAGCACTGGCAAAGTCTTCGACCCCTAGTTCTTGATTGAGGGTTGCCAGCGGTAAATCAATAATGGTTTGCTCCTCGTCCTCCTTTGCGTCATCGGTTTCAGGGGTTTCCAAGCGAGTGGGCAAAGCTTCCAGTTGACCAGTGATCACGAGGGCTTGACAGCGTCGCCATTGCTGCACAATGTGGGCACCCGCTTTGCTGACATCGCAGTTGGGTTGTTCTAGATAGGCACTGACGGAGGCACAAAATTCAGCAAATTGAGGTAGTTCGAGCATTTGCCCTAGGCCTTCCAATTCTTGGGCGGCGATCGCCAGCTCCTCCTTGAGGCAGGGCTGTCCGGGGGTTTGCAGCACCGTCTCCAGTCGTTGCAAGCAGGCCTCCACCTCAGTTTCAAAGAGAACTATCTGCACCTGCTGACCATCATCGCCGCTAAGGAGAGCCAAATCATCCTCCGCTGTGACATCCCCTAGCCGTCCCTGCAACTCATTCAAAATCGGCTCCACTTGGGTGCGCCACCAACCCTCATTAGGTTCAACCCCTTGGCGATGGAGGGTAATCATTACTTGCAGTTGATCCGCTGCCTGAAGCAGCAGATGTTGTACCGTTACATCGTCACAGGGTCGCGATTTCAAGATCTTGAAGAAATCCTCAAGGCGATGTGCCAGTTCACTGAGGGACATAAAGCCCATCATTGCTGCCCCGCCTTTGATGGAGTGGGCCGCCCGCAGCACGCTATCCATCACCGTCGGCTGGTGAGACAATTGCAGTATCCCTGCTTCGATGGTTTGCAGGTAGTCCTGAGCTTCCTCGAGAAACTGGAGGCGGATCAATTCATCGGGGCCGGCAGCTGCCATTATTGCTCCTCGGTGCTGACCTTGAAGACATTGACAGACTCCTGAAGTTGCTGTGCTGCATGGGCTGTTGCCTGAAGGGATTCAGAAATTTGGTTGACCGTGCCGGAAAGCTCTGTCCACACCTTGGCAACTTCTCGCATTAAAACACCAATCACTTCTGAGGTGCGGGTTTGGGAAATGGTAGCCTCGGAAATCGAGCCAACAAGGTCATCAATTCGTTGTGACTCAGCCACAATCTTTTGCAGATTGTCTTTTGCTTCTTCAACCAAGCGGGTTCCCTCCACCACTTGGGCAGTCCCGGTTTCCATTGCACTGACCACTGCTTGGGTTTCCTGTTGAATGGTCTCGACAACTTGTTCGATTTCGCGGGTGGCTGCGGCTGAGCGTGCGGCCAATTCACCCACCTCTTCGGCAACCACAGCAAATCCTCGCCCCTCTTCGCCGGCACGGGCGGCCTCAATACTGGCATTGATGGCCAAGAGATTTGTTTGTAAGGCAATTTGATTAATTAAAGAGATAACTCTCGAGATTTGCTGTGAGGCTTCGCCAAGGCGTTTTACTTTCTTCGCCGCTTCGGCAATGGTTTCCCGCAACTGGAGAATACTTTGCACTGTCTTATCCATACTCTGCCCACCCTTGAGGGCGCGATCGCTTGCCTCGCGGGCAACTTCAGCAGCGGTTTGGGCACCCTTGGCCACACCTTGAATGGAGGTCACCATTTCCTCCACTGATTCTAACAGCCGTTCTACTTTTTTTCCTTGGCGGAAAGCCTCTTTTACCAAGCCCTGCATTCTTTGATCCTCCGCCAAAAGGGCACTGCTGACTCCCTCGGTTGTGGCTTTTACCCGCAGCACCAAATTCCGCAGGCCTTCAATGAGGGCATTAAAGATATCCGCTACGGTTCCCACTTCATCGGCAGTAATGTCTGCCCGCACTGTGAGATCTCCCTGGGCGGCTGCTTCGGCTTCATCCAGAAACTGAATCAATTGCTGCTGAATGCGATCAGTACGCTCTTTTTGCTGCTGCGCCAATTGCTGGGCTTTCTGCTGCGCCCGGATGGCTTCTTGAAGAAACACCTGGCGCTCTAAAGTCAGTCCTAACTGAGTAGCCAACAGGGAAAAGTTATCTATTTGCGTTGGCTGCCACTGCCGCGGACCTGCACACTGGTGGGCAATGAGCAAGCCCAACAGAGAATCTCCTACCCGCACTGGCACCACAAGGTTGGCGCGCACCTGGAGGGGTTTGAGTTGGTTCAAGTGGCATTCTGTTAAACCCGCCTGAAAAATATCGGCGGTTGCTTGAATGCGCCCCCTGCGGTAAGCTTCAACCCAGTTTTGGCGGAAACAGGGGTCATCAATAACTCGATCTAGAGCCTTTGGCCAACCTTCGGCCACCGATTCAGCCACCACTCGACCCACAAACTTTTCATCGAATTCGTAAAAAATGACGCGATCGCAGGCTAACAATTCTCGTCCTACTGTCACTGCCTCAGCAAGCACCTCTTGGCGCTGCGACTTTTCACTCAGCCGCAGAAAGGCATCCCGCAGCAAGGCTGCCTCTTGAGCATCTACTTGAATTTGACTCAAGGAAGCCTGTAGCTGATCAACCATTTGGTTCACAGTTTGGCTGAGGATGGCGAGCTCATCATTCCCTTGCACTGGCAAGTGGATGTCAAAATTGCCTGCGCTAATTTCCTCCACGGCCTGAATTAAACGTAACAGCGGTTGGACTTGCCGTCGGCTGAAGAAGACAGCAATTCCTGCAAGCAAGAACACAAATGCACACCCGCATAGAACCATTACCCAAGTAATTGTTTGTACGGGTTGTAGGATAGTGCTCTCATCAACTGCCAAGACAAGACTCTTAAAAGGAGCAGAAAGAGCCTGGGCAGCCACCACCACTGGTCTGTTGTTCAATTGCTGCCACCGCCGGCCTACGTCTTGAACGCCGAGTTGGGGAAGTACTGCCTCTAGGGGCTTTCCTTCTGCTTCAGCCTCAGAGGCAACAACAATCCGACCCTGCTGATTGACAAGGTAGAAGTTACGGGCTAAATTTTGGGGCGTTGTGTTTTGCAGAAAGCCTCTCAAGTTGGCAGCAGAGATACGAAGCCGCAAGACAGCTATAACCCGTTTAGTTTTCGCATCCAGAATTGGTGTCGCTACAAATAGACTAAGGGGTTTCTCAGGAAGAGAGAGTGCGGGTTCGAGGGTTAGGACGGATTGTTTAGTTTTTACAGCCAACTGAAAATACTCTTGCCGCTGCAAAACGTTATTCGGAAGCGGATTGTTCAAATTTGATTGGCCAAGAATAGTGCCGCGACCGTCGTTGGCGATTACGGCAGCGCTGTCGTAATTAGAAGAACTTTCAACGATTTTTTCTATCAAGGATGAGAGCGCTGCAACATTGACATTGCGCTGTTGGATATCTCCTAGGAATCTTAATTGCAGTTGGTAAGCCTCTAGTTCGGCATTCCCTAGTCGTTCTTTCAAATAATTGTTGAATTGAATCCCAATCACTCTTGCCTGCTTAGCTTGTGCCTGTAGGATCTGGCGAATTAGCACCTGCCGCAAGCTCAAAATTGCCACTGAGCCAGTAATCAACAACGGTACAGTAGCAATGGCGATCGCCCCCAGTGTAATCTTGCGCCGCAAACTTCCACGCTTTTTCGGCGGCTGAGAACCCGCCGGCGGTGAGCCGCTAGTTTTGAGAGCACGAGTATCAGCGGCGGATTCCGTTGGCGGCTCAACTTGGTAGTTAAGAACCGAAGGAGGTAAAGGCGGTAGATCAATTGGCGGTTTAGCAGTAGTCATTGTTTACCTATCCCAGTTGCATGAATCATCAGCCTACCGAGCAGTTACAGGAACACACTTTGCCCAACAATGTTCGGCGATCGCTCCCCATCGAGGATAAAAAACATTTCTTCTTCCAGACGGCAACAACCCTTCACATAGGGAACTAGCGCTGCACTGAGTGTACCCACAGGCGATTGAATTAAACTCTCAGAAAGACGAGCAATCCCACCCACTTGGTGCAGAGCCAGTGCCAAGTGCCCCTTAGAAGTTTGCAGTAATACAATCGTAAATAGCGAACTCTCCTCCAGTGGGTTGAGGCTCAACAAAAGAGCTAAATCAAACACCCAACAATACGGTTACGAAAGTTCAGCAGTCCCATCACCACTGCGGGCATGTTAGGGATCAGCGTCAACTGTTGCGGCGGAATCACCAGCACCTGCTGAATCTGAGTCATCGGCAGCAATGCCGTTAATTGGTCGTGTACAACCAAGCGCAAGTAGGGCGTTCCTTGGGGGCGATCGCCTTGTCCTTCACTGTAATTCAACCAAGGTGCTGCCCCAATCATCACTACATCACCACCGACTTCAGTGCTCGCACAAGATCGTCACGGGTAAAGGGCTTGGTGACATAAGCATCTGCTCCCTGTTTCATTGCCCAAAGACGGTCTAATTCTTGGTTTTTAGAGCTACAGACCACCACTGGCAGCTTTTCCGTCTCCGGATTTTTCTTGAGTGCACGACAGAGTTCAAAGCCACTCATCTCCGGCATCACCACATCAGTAATCACCACATCTGGTTTATATTGGCTGATCTTCTCAAGTGCCTCCTTTGCCCCCAGCGCCTCAATAACCATATAGCCAGCTTCCCTGAGTAACGAACTGATGAAAGCCATTTCCGAGGGCATATCTTCCACAACTAAAACTTTCGTCATTCCTTCTCCCCTGCTTCTGTTCTATTCAGATTGTAATGCCAATATACTTCGTCCTAGCTTAAGTAGCGAAAGACCATTTTCAGCAACGCTTCTTGCGTAAAAGGCTTGGTCATGTAGTCCGTCGCCCCCACAAGGCGTGCTCTATCTCGATCAATGAGTCCTGTGTTACCCGTCACCATAATGATGGGTACCGACTTAAAGCGTTCATGGTTACGAATAACTTTGCAAAACTTATAACCGTCAATATTGGGCATCCCCACATCCAGCAAGATGAGATCCGGGTTGAGACGCATCACCTCCATGAGGGCTTTCACAGAATCATTGAGGGCAATCACCTCAAAGGCATCATCCGCCAAAAACCGCTTAATTTCATTGAGCATGGCCGGACTGTCATCAATACAGACAATCCGATAGGTGCGGTTGGGCACCTGAGAAGTAAAGAAGCCACTGCCTAAATCACCACTTTCCTCTGCCACTGCGGGCGCAGTTTCCTGCCACAAACTGGTATCAAAACTGGGCAGCAAATCAAAGGGGTGTTGCGGCTTTCGAACAACTACGGCTCCCTTCTCAATCAACGGCAAAAGGCTACGTACCAAGGTAATTTCATTTTGGTTGAGCAACACCGCCAAATGGCGAAAGCTAAAACCCCGTAGCATAGACCCCAAGCGTTGCTTCTGGTCTGGGGTTAAATTGACTTGGCTACCCCCAAAGAAGTAGGGACGCTGGAAAGGAGAAACAATTTTGTGGCCAAGACTCAGCCATTGCTGAATTTTTGACTTGCACTGCTGAATGAGTCGGCTGGGGTTAAAGCGGTTAACAATCGGCACCTCGACATAAGGCACTAACTGGTGATGACCACTTTTGAGATATAGAAACGACTCTAGGACTTCAACAATCAGCCCCTCCACCAATTGGTTAAACTGCTCTGGGGTAATGATGTGCTGAGTCAGCAACCAGCGCAGACTCTCATACTCATAAATGGGGGTTGGGGTATCGGCCTGTTCCCATTGCTGTCGTACTTGGACACGCAACTCGCGATTGAGTTCAGGAACTGTATGGCTCAGTTGCCGTAAATGGCGCTCAAAGCGATCGCCTGGCTCAATCGTGTGGGTAGCATAAATCAAGTCCCCCTGATCAAAGTAGAGAAACCATTGTTGCTGTTGAACACCAACCTTGAAACACCCTGTCCCTCCAGAACTGCTGAGTTGCTGAAGCAATGACTCAGGGTGAAGTGTTTCTATAAATTGTGGTGTTCCCCCAGCACTAAAACCGCGATCTGATGTCATCATATTAACCTCCAAGCTGCTACCCCCACCGAAGCCTCGTGAAACTCCAGCAGCAGCCAGTAACTTTGATAGGCAAACTAGTTGAGTTCTTGATCGATACCTTAAGTAAGATATGCTTAAGAATACCGATATATTGACTATATTAAACGGTATCAGTAAAAAGATGAAAGAAAACTTCAGAAAAATTAATGACTTTTACAAAGGATAGTAAACTAAACCCCCTTTCTCAAAAACAAAGATGAAAATTGAATTCCCCTCCCCTTTGAGGAGAGGGGCTAGGAATGAAGGTTAGAACGTAAACGTTGTACGAATCACACCTTGGAGAATCGGCTGACCGGAGATTGCACCACCTCCATTGGTATTGTTGGGGTTGATGATTGCCGTAAAGATAGGCGTGATGCTGATGTTGTCACTGATAGGGAATTTGTAGAAGGCCTCTACGTTAAGTTGGGTGGCGTTATTACCAGCACCAGCACCAGCAATCGCAAAATTAGGCGCATCGTTGATAAACGGTGCACCCGCAGCAGCAGCTAAAACAGACCCCGGCACAAGGAGATCTTTGTAACCAATGCCGGCCATGAAATTATAGGCCGTCATACCGGCAGCCCCGAAACCGTTAGGAGCATCCGAAAAAGGCAAGGGCGACACACCCGGAAAATAACCACCCGGAATACTGGCAACACCAGCACGGCCAAAAATACCTAAGCGACCCAGATTCAGCTCAAAGTTAATCCCCCCCTGCTCGAGCTTCGATGCCATAGGTCTTAGAGTAGGTACCCTGCAGACG
>DVDZ01000126.1 GCA_015296025.1 Thermosynechococcus sp. M46_R2017_013 | reverse complement strand
CTCCTGAATAAGAATAGAGTTTCCCCAGGAGATCGCCACTTTCCCCTTGCTGTATAACAAGTCACGGCACATCCGGTTGACTGCTTTTGCTTCTTGGCCAATATCAGGATATTCTTTCCACTCATAGGTATAGCGATAGACCCTACGGGCATTTTGGTCTAGGTTCTTGATGAGTGCTAAAGCGCTAATGGTGGTGGGAACCACATCCCATGCAGGGAAATCGCTTCTCACAGCGGTGATTTGTCGTTGGCTGGCTCAGCAGGGCTACCGGGTCACCCCCTTTAAGGGACAGAATATGGCCTTGAATGCCTACGTCACCCGTGAGGGCGGCGAAATTGGCTATGCCCAAGCAATGCAAGCCTGGGCGGCAGGGATAGAACCCGAAGTGGCGATGAATCCGATTCTCCTGAAGCCCCAAGGGAATATGACCTCGCAAGTGATTCTCAAGGGGCAGGTGGCAGGTGTGACCCAAGCGGCAGACTACTATCGGGATTACTTTGAGCGGGGTTGGCAGGCAATTACAGAGGCCTTGGCGAACCTCCAGCAACGCTTTGACTGGATTGTGTGTGAAGGCGCCGGGTCACCGGCGGAAATCAATCTCAAGCACCGCGACCTCACCAATATGCGGGTGGCCAAGTATCTAGGGGCACCGACCATTCTCATCGCCGATATTGATCGGGGCGGTGTGTTTGCCCATATTGTAGGCACGTTGATGCTGCTAGATGCCGAGGAGCGAGCCTTGATTCAAGGAATTGTAATCAATAAATTTCGCGGCCAGCGATCGCTCCTCGACAGCGGTCTGCAATGGCTAGAGGAGACTACGGGAGTACCAGTCTTAGGCGTGATTCCATGGCTCGAACGCCACTATGCTGCCGAGGATTCCCTTGATCTATGGGATCCACGTCCCCAACGCCAAGGGGCAGACTTAAAAATCACCGTTATTCGCCTGCCGCGGATTGCCAACTTCAGCGATGTTGATCCCTTGCTGGCAGAACCCAGTGTTTCCCTTGAGTTTTTGCCGCCCCAGCGTCCCCTAGGTCAGCCCGATGCCGTCATTTTGCCCGGCACTAAGACCACAATTGCCGATCTCCATGTCTTGCAAGCAACGGGAATGGCAGCGCAACTAAAAGCCTATGCCGCCCAGGGGGGAACCATTCTCGGCATTTGCGGTGGCTGGCAGATGTTGGGCACCACCATCAGCGATCCTCTAGGCTTAGAGGGATACCGCGGCACCTATGAAGGACTGGGACTGATGCCCCTGCACACCGAATTGGGAACAAGCAAATGCACTCGGCAGCAACACACTCAATCCCTCTATTTCCCCTGTTCTGAGTTGATCTTGGGCTATGAAATTCACCAAGGCCACAGTAAATACACAGGGGATCTCAAGGGTTGGCAGCCCCTTTTTGCTGCCTCAGAACTAGGTCTGGTCAACACAGCGGGCACACTTTGGGGCACCTACCTGCATGGGCTATTGGAAAATGGCGCGTGGCGCCGCCACTGGCTCAATGTGTTGCGATCGCGCCGCCAATTGCCACTCCTACCCACAGCAATCCCCCACTATGCCGAGCAACGGGCTGTTGCCCTCGATCAACTCACAGAAGCCGTCATGGCTCATCTGAACTTGGAAGGCATTTGTAAATTATGTTGACGTAAAAATTTCAAATTGTTAGCAATTGCCATCCCTGGCAAATGACTCCCCTAGACTGAGGAACGATGTGTTCATGATAGGGAGTTCCAAAACACAATGGCAGTGGCTGCTTCTTGGTCAGTGGGAATCTTAATTGTCTCGGCGATTGCCGCTTTAGGTGGCTTAAGCTGGCTGTTGTACACGGCTCATCAAGAAGAAAAACACTTTCCCCTGCGGGAGTATTCCCCCCAAGAGGCCTATGGCGAAACTCTTTGGCGTATGATCTTTGTCTATTGGCTGGTCTATTGTGGTGCGCGGGGGCTGCAAATCGCTGTACCATTAGAGGGCACCGATTTCGGTCAAATGTGCAAAATTACAGCTCTCTTGGCTTTTTTGCTCACTGCCTCCTCGCTGCTGTGTTTACCCCTGCACTATTGGCAGGCACGCCAGCGCCAGCAACAACTCAATTAAAGCCTGATTCTTTGCTTGCACTGTTCAATGTGGTCTGACCTGCTTCAACAACTCCTCGATCGCCAACCCCTGACGCAAGAGCAGGCCACCCAGTTAATGCAGGGATGGCTGGCAGGAGACATTCCCGAGGCTCTCTCTGGTGCTATTCTCACAGCACTACAGTTCAAGGGGCTGACGGTAGAGGAACTCACGGGGATGGCCAAGGTGTTACTGGCTCAATCCGCAGGTGCACCGCTGAATTTAGCCGAACCCCTCATTGATACCTGCGGCACGGGGGGCGATCGCGCCGGTACGTTTAATATCTCCACAGCAGTTGCCTTTGTGGTGGCGGCAGCAGGGGTCAAAGTCGCCAAGCATGGCAATCGTTCTGTCTCTAGCCGCGTCGGTTCAGCGGATGTCCTTGAGAGCCTTGGGGTCAACCTTGCCCACAACGATCCCGCCTTTTTACTCAGGGAAGTGGGGATCACGTTCCTCTTTGCCCCTGGTTGGCATCCCGCCATGAAAGCCGTAGCTTCCCTACGCCGTCTCCTGAAAATTCGCACGGTCTTTAACTTGCTAGGCCCTTTGGTCAATCCACTTCATCCCACAGGGCAGGTGATTGGTATCTTTAGCGATCGCTATCTTGAAGCGATGGCCGGTGCCCTACAGCGTCTTGGTTGCCAACGGGGGATTGTCCTCTATGGTCGCGAAGGAGTGGATGAAGCCACCCTTGGCGATATGACTGATCTAGTCATGTTTAGCAGCCCTGAGGAGCCGCTGCGCCAAGAAGTCCTCGATCCCCAAGCCTTGGGTCTAGCCAGTGCCCCCCTTAGGGATTTGGCAGGGGGGGACGTTCAGACGAATGCCGAGATTCTAACCCAAGTTCTCCAGGGAAAAGGGACGACGGCTCAACAGGAGGTGGTCGCGCTCAATGCCGCCCTCGCCCTCTACGTGGCCGCTGCAGTTCAGGATTGGTGGGAAGGTGTAGATCGGGCAAAGGAAATTCTTGCCAGTGGGGCGGCATGGGACAAGTTGCAGGCATTAGTGACGCTCTCCAATGAATCCTAGGGTATCTGCCTATTTGCCGCCGTGGTGTGTCTTGGATCCTCTCTTGGATCGGTGGTTACAGGAGGATATCGGGCGGGGCGATCGCACTACCCAAGCCCTACACCTGCAGGAGCAGCGAGGAAAAGCCCATATTCGGCTTAAAAGTCAGGGCGTGATTGCTGGCCTGCCCATTGTGGAGCGGGTTTTTCAACGCCTCACATCCAGCGTCGTGTTTACCTATGAGCAGGCCGAAGGCGCAATTTGTCATCAGCCGACGATTATTGCCCGGCTGGAAGCGCCTCTAGAAGCATTACTCCTTGGCGAACGGCTGGCGCTCAATTGCCTCATGCGCCTCAGTGGCATTGCCACCCTCACCCATACCTATGTTCAGCAGATTGCCGATCTGCCCGCCCAGTTGGTGGATACCCGCAAAACCACACCGGGACTGCGCTTTCTAGAAAAATATGCAGTTGCTGTCGGGGGCGGTGTCAACCACCGCTTTGGCCTTGACGATGCAATTCTGATTAAAGACAACCACATTGTAGCAGCGGGGGGGATCACGGCTGCAGTTGAGAAAGTGCGCCAAGCCAGTCCCTTTCCCTTGGTTATTGAAGTGGAAACCGAGACCCTCGATCAGGTGCGCGAAGCCCTCTCCCTTGGGGTGGATGTAATTATGCTCGACAATATGCCGATTCCAGACATGACCCAGGCAGTGGCGATGATCCGCAGCGCAGCCCCCCACATTAAAATTGAAGCCTCAGGAAATATCACTTTGGAAACCTTGCGATCCGTGGCTTTGACCGGGGTGGATTACATCTCTACGAGTGCGATGATCACGCGATCCCCTTGGCTAGATTTTAGTTTGACCATTCTTTAAGTCTTTTTTTGAGTGTCTGTTTTCGGAGGTCGTGCTGTGTCTAAGTCCCTAAGCCTCCCTCGGTGGGCTCGACTGAACCCTTGGGAGTTATGGGTGTGGCTGATTGCCCTAGGGATTGCCTTGCCAATTTTTGTCATTCTCAGCCAAATTTTTGTGAATACAGGTAACACTTGGCAGCATCTGGCCACAACGGTTTTACCTGATTACTTATTGAACTCCCTCTGGTTGATGTTGGGTGTAGGAATCGGGGTGATTGTCATTGGCGTGAGTACGGCATGGCTAGTTACCAACTGTCAATTTTGGGGTGTGCGCTGGTGGCAGTGGCTGCTATTAACTCCTTTAGCAGCACCGGCCTATGTGTTGGCCTACACCTATACAGAGTTTTTTGCCTTTGAAGGGCCTGTTCAAACATGGCTACGGCAACTGACAGGTTGGGGCTACGGTGATTACTGGTTTCCCAATATCCGTTCCCTTGGCGGGGCGATCGCCATGCTCACCCTCGTCCTCTATCCCTATGTCTTTTTATTGGCGCGGGTGGCGTTTTTAGAGCAGGCCACCTGTAGTTTAGAAGCCAGTCGCTCCCTTGGCTGTGGTCCTTGGCGCAGTTTTTGGACTGTGGCATTGCCCCTTGCGCGGCCAGCAATCGCTGCTGGTACTAGTCTTGCCCTCATGGAAACCCTGAATGATTTTGGTACCGTGCAGTACTTTGGGGTGGATACCTTCACCGTCGGCATTTACCGCACTTGGTTTGGCATGGGTGACAAGATTGCGGCGGCGCAGTTGGCCTCTGTGCTAGTGGTGATTGTCTTTGCTCTGCTGCTTGTGGAGAAATGGTCTCGTGGCAAGGCACGCTATTACAATCGAGGGGGCGATCGTCCAGTGCCCTATCGCCTGCGGGGATGGCGAGCGGTTACGGCTTGGCTGGTGTGCGCCCTGCCCGTCTTTTTGGGGTTATTCCTGCCAGCGGGCTTGCTCCTCTATTTGGCCATTAGCTACCAACAGCTTCAGCTCAGTCGTGAATTTCTTGAACACGCCAGCCACAGCCTGATTCTGGCAACCCTGTCTGCAGTTCTAGCGGTTGGGATTGCTCTCCTGTTGGCCTATGGCCATCGTTTGCTGCCAACGGTTTGGGTTCGTTGGGGCACCCAAGTGTGCATTACCGGCTATGCAGTTCCAGGTACAGTGATTGCCGTTGGCATCCTCATGCCCTTGGGGTGGCTAGACAACGTCATTAACGATGTCAGTGAGCACCTGTGGGGCGTTGAAGTGGGCTTAATTCTCAGTGGCACAATAGTAGCCTTGCTCTATGCCTACTTGGTACGCTTTTTGGCCGTCTCCTTTAGCAGTGTTGAAGCCAGCTTAGTGAAAATTCGCCCGTCCCTCGATGAAGTGGCGCGGACACTGGGGCGATCGCCTGGGAATATTCTGCGCACAGTTCACTTGCCCTTGATGGTGCCCGGCCTTTTTACCGCAGCCTGATGATCTTTGTGGATGTCATGAAGGAATTGCCTGCGACACTGGTCATTCGTCCCTTTAACTTTGATACCCTAGCAATACAGGTTTATCGCTTTGCTTCCGATGAGCGACTCCCTGAAGCCGCATTGAGCGCTTTGGCCTTGGTAATCGTGGGTCTCATTCCGGTTCTTTGGCTGGGACGGCAAACCCACTGGGCAGATTAGGAAGTTCGGTTTACCGTTCACGGGCTTCTTAATAATTCGTTACATTGGAAACAACGTTCGCTAGGTGTGCTATGTACTTACAGTTTAAGGCCAGCCAATCTGTTTGCCTCAGTATTGAAACACCCACGGCTCCCTTGCAGCACTACCTGCGTCAGCCCCGGCGGCTTGTCTATGCTCTCACGGATCCAACCCGCGTGGAATTTTTAGGGAGCGATCGTTTTCGCCTTAAGATGCGCCCCCTCAATTTTCTCATGGTCAGCTTACAACCCACCGTTGATCTGGCTGTTCATGCCAAAAGTGATGGCTCTTTACAATTACGCTCCCTTGGCTGTGAAATTCGCGGGGTGGACTACATTAATCGCCGCTTTCACCTAGCTCTTGAAGGTTACTTGTCTCCCCAAGCTACGCCGAACGGTACGGACTTGATTGGTCTAGCTGATTTGCAAGTGGGCGTGGATATTCCGCCGCCTTTAGATCTCACGCCACGTCCCCTTCTTGAAGCCACCGGCAATGGCTTACTCAAGAGCGTCCTTTTAACGATTAAACAGCGCCTGAGTCAGCACCTTGTGGCCGATTATCAACGCTGGCTCACTGAAGTGGAAAGCAATGGCAGTAGCGATTGGCTCACACCTATTCCTGTGAGTTCCACCTGAAGCTGCAAGCTCCCCTACAAATAAACCTGCTTGGTACTGAGTAACTGAGCAAGGCCAAAAAGACCCCGTTGGAACCCCTTTGCAACAGCGCCAATGGCCAGTGCCTCCACGCGCTCGAGTTGGGGAGGGCGATTGACAAACACCAAGGGGGTTTGCACCTGCTGATAAAAAGCACGGCAGTCTCTGTAGCTACTGGCAACAATCCCACTAGCGGTGCTGCCATACTGGTGAATCCAAGTGATTGCTGTGGTGAGATCCTCTTCGTAGTGCCACGCTAAGCGTTGATCTAGATAGGGGAGTGGCCACTCACTGGCGTCTACAAGGGGAATGTGGGGATAGTTGCGGTGCAGGTACTCGTCCACCCCCTGTTTGTAGCCGGCTTGGGTGAGTTCATTGATCACAAACGTCAGATGAGAGGGATTGACATTGCTGAGGACAATGACCTTTTCAATTGCTAGGGCGCGATCAGGGTTTGCTTGGTGGCTGTGCTGAATACAATTGAGGACACTCTCTGGCGACACAGAGCCATCCCAAACAAGGTAAGTATTACCGAGGGAAAGAGAGACTAAGGGACAGCGGGCAGCAGCGCGTTGCTCGGCTATAAAGCGGAAACGGCCATAAACAAGGGCAAGATCAACAGCAGTGGGATCCGCAAGCCAACTGGCGGGCGTGAGGGAAAGGGTCTGAATGGCGGTTTTTGGCAGACTGGTTTTGCTCAATGCAGCTTCGATGAGGCTGGCGATCGCCCCCGCCGTGTAGCGACTACTTTCACCACTCCAGAGTACAAGGGCATTTCCCGTTTTGAGTGCCATGCCCGCCAGCATCAAACTTAAGGTGGGTAGTCCTTCATAAACCAAGGCCACCACCCCTAGGGGAACCGCATACTGAAACCGCTCTGGCTGCGTGGGACACGGTTGCTGCCACGGATCCGCTGCATGATAGAGGCGCTCTAGCCACTGCTGAATGCGGTGCAGGCGCTCATGGGTCAGCCGCAACCAGCCAAGCACAATCTGAGACACTGCCAGATCGCGGCTGGATTCGAGATCAAGAGTATTTTGTTCCAACAACAAAGACTCTGCCGCTGTTAACTCCTCAATCAAATGCCTGAGAGCTTCCTGACGCAGAGCATAGCTAGCTTGGCTGAGGTGTGTACTGGCGACCCGCGCCACCCTTAGTGGCTCAGGCAACATAGCCGCAGATCATTCAACGACGGGAGAGGGCAATCCACACCAGAAATGCTGGTGTCAGTGCAATCAGCAGGGAGGCAATAATCCATAGCAGCCCTTCAGGTTTTAAGGACAATTGTAGAAGTAAGGGCAGCCACAGCAGAATAGGCATCAATAAAAAGAAACTCAGGCCAATCGCGAAATACCAGTAACTTTCTGAGAACCCCCGCTGCAACTGATTCCATTGCAACCCTGTCCAATACCACGCTCGCTTGTAGGGATAGGTGGTAGCCAATTGCTCAATGGAAAAGCCATCGGGACGAACGACAAAAATTTGTTGACAGCGCCGACATCCAAAGGCTTCTGTGAGGGTAATAGGCACCAACTCCCCCTGACGGCGACAAGGGCAGGGGTAACTTGCATCTAGATCCAGTTTCTGAGGTTTGATTGGAGCCACGGTGGCTGTCCAGAACGCAAACAATAGGTTAGGTAATGATGCGATTAGGGGCGATCGCTCGCCTACTGATACAGCATACAAAGAGAATTCTGTTTTGCCCGTGACTTATACAATTTGTTAAAGATAGACCGAAAAGCAGCACATTTCGCATTTTCTGTACTGGGGAATGTAGGCTAGGATACAGTTTTGCCGCAACCCCTCTTGATGATGATCCCTCAAGATTTTCTCGACCAAATTAACCCCGATCGCTACATCGTCCCCGTTGGCGAGAAATTTCACGGGAAGGACTATGATCCTGCCGATACTGCTGGCCTCAAAAGCAAAGTCGAAGCCCAAGAGCTCCTCGCTGCTGGTATTAAGAAGCTAGCGGCCTACCAAGATGTCCTTTATGCCCAGAATATCTATGCGCTGCTGATTATTTTCCAAGCGATGGATGCAGCCGGCAAAGACAGTACAATTAAACACGTGATGAGTGGCCTCAACCCCCAAGGCGGTCAGGTGTATAGCTTTAAGGCACCCAGTGCTGAGGAGATCGAGCAGTCTATGCTGAGGTCTTTCGCTACACCAGTCCTGAATGGGCACCGCGGCACATTATTCCCGCCAATCGCAAGTGGTTTGCGCGGCTCTTAAAGGGCACCTTACACATTCGCTATCTGATGAAAAGTAGGACTATGGACATCAAGCGCGCCTACCGCTTCAGGTGCTACCCGACGTAGGCGTGGCTCAACGATGTCAGCAGCGTTCCGTGGCAGCAATCGCTACGCCACCTGCAAGCTGCATTCAACACTGCTTTAGCCATTTTGCCATCTTGTCCAGCGGTGAAAAAATTCAGCACCAAAGGTATTTCGCAAGTACGAAGCCAAGCTCGCCTGAAAGTTGCACGACTGCATCCTCGCATCGCGGACGCTCGCAGGGATTTCCGGCACAAGCTCTCGACTCGGCTGGTCAACGAGAATCAAGCGATCGCCATCGAAATCCTCTCTGTAAGCAACATGCAGAAAAACCGCTGTTTGGCGAAGTCGATCAGTGATACAGGCTGGTCAGAGTGCCTCAGACAGCTTAAATACAAAGCGCATGGGTACGGGCGCACGTTATTGGCAGCAACCAATGGTATCCAACGTCCAAGTGATGTTCGGATTGTGGGCATACAGTGTCCAAGATGCCATTGAGCGTGCGCGAATGGATTTGCGGCGACCCACAACCGCGGTATTAACGCAGCGCGCAATGTTCTGGCTGCCGGGCTGGCGGTGTCAGTCTGTGGAGAGACTGTAAGTCCAGTGCTGCCGTAAAGTGGCACTGGCAGAACTCTATGAAGCAGACAATCTCAACCGCGAGGTTGGGAATCCCCGTCCTTCAGGCCGGGGAAGATGTCAAAAGGATTGAATATCGACGGTGAAATAGAAGCATGACAGCTCAGGGAGAGGCGTGTTTTCTGTAAATTCAACAGTGAGAACATTAACAAGGCAAGAGGGGAACCATTCAGTAAAACTACTGAATGGGTTAAGCGCGACGGAGAACTTAACAAGTGAGGCGGGCAGACACATGACCTAAGCTGTCAAAAGCAGCGGATGGAAATGATTCCCGAGAATGCCGTGACAACAATGAATAGAGGCTTTGCTAGCTGGAAATTTCTAGATGAGTCAACTGTAGTGGCAGCGGTGGGCATTTGATGGGCAGCGAGAGCTACTTGTGGCTTAGAACACTAGGTTTTATTGTAGAATGCGGCACTTCTAAAAACCTCCGTAAACTTACGGTAGGCAAGGCGAACGTACAATAGTAAAATTTTCAATAGGATGCATTATAAACTCATATTCTGAGTAAGTCATCCTCAGTTTGCTGACTTCCACATTAGGTTAACACCAGAAATGGGTGGAGTGGATTGCTGTTGTTCTCATAAGGAGACGGGGTTATGTTTTTCTCTTTCCTTCCCAAACGGATTCTTCTCGGTCTATTCCTTACCGCTGTGGGCGGAGTGCTGCCTCTATTAATGGCACAGACAGCTAAAGCGCAAAATCTACAACGAACAGCGAACATCCAAATTCAAGCCAGCGTTATAAAAGCCTGTAAAATTACGGGTACTCAAAATATCAATTTTGGTACCTACGATCCTTTGGGTGACCATGAGACTACACCCCTAAGTGCGACAGGTCAAGTCAGCGTCAGGTGCTTGCCCGGCACCCAAGCAAGCATTAAGCTGAGTCAGGGAGACAACCCTGCCCCAGGATCTTCCTGTACAAGTCCTGCGCGCCAGATGGCCAACGGCAGTGCACGTCTTCCCTATGGGCTATACCAAGATTCTGCAGCAACTGCAGTTTGGGGCTGTGATGCTTCTAGTGAGGTTCAGTACACAGCATCCAACGCTGCCATCAAAAGCTTTTCTATCTACGGTCAGATTCCAGCAGGAAGTAGCTTACCAGCAGATATCCTAGATCAACTGGAAGCTGGTACTTATAGCGATACGGTTGAAGTAACTGTTTCGTTCTAGCATGCGCTTTCCCTTCAGATGGCGGTTTACGCTGCTGGCTGCTCTTATTGCCCTTGGCATGACTTCAAGGGTAGGGGCACAATCCTCAGAGTTTTATCTCAATGCGGTGCAGGTATTCCTCTCACCGCGGCAGCGAACAGTATTGTTGACCCTAACAAATACGGGGCAGGTGCCGATTAACTTTGAGATTCGTGTCCGCCGCTGGCAGCAAACCGCCGACGGTCAAGAGGAGCTAACGGAAAGTGATGGCAATGTCGTAGCTTTTCCCGTCTTACTGTCGGTACCGCCGGGAGAACAGCGGAATTTACGAGTTGGGGTACGGCAACCCGCAACCACGGAAGAGCAAACTTATCGCCTCTTGGTGATAGAACTACCCCCACCCAATGTGCCAGAAACTAAAGGGGCTGCCATTCGCATTATCAAGACCCTGAGCCTGCCAATTTTTGTTCAACCAGCCAATATTCAACGCCAAGGCGAGATTGTGAATGGTCGCGTTGAAGGGGGCAAATTAAGTTTTGTACTGCGCAATCGTGGCAATGTTCACATTCAAACCCTTGGCCTCACCGTACAGGGGTTAAATGAGCAGGGCAGGGTTGTTTTCGAGCGGACGCTAGATTCTGTGTATGTTTTGGCCGATCGCGATCGCCCCTTTAGGAATATTCCTCTGCCGCAGGCCAACTGCGCTCAAGTGCGCCAAGTCAAAGTACAGTCCGTCAGTACCAATCCTTCCCTTACAACTGAAATTTCCACTCCCAAGGGTGTTTGCGCTCAGTAGCCTTCTGATGGCTACCTCGGTCTATGCCCAAGCAGAAATCTCTGCCATTTATACCCTTGAGGTGAATCGCGTGACGAAGGGGGATGTGATTGTTTTGGTGCGTGGCGAGGATGTGCTCATCCCTCTGGAGGATCTAGTGAATGCTGGTCTGAGGGAAATTGGGGGTCGCCGCGAAATCATCCAAGGAATTGAGCACGTCTCCTTACGGTCGTTGGCAGCAAACATTACATTCCAGCGGGATGATGCCAACCTAGTCTTACGGTTACAGGTGGAGGCCGCACAACTACCACAAACGGTTATTGACTTTAACCCGAGCAATGAACCGCCGGGGACTCGCTACAGCCAGGCCTTGAGTACCTACCTGAACTACAGTGTTTCTTGGGATAACTTTGA
>DVDZ01000165.1 GCA_015296025.1 Thermosynechococcus sp. M46_R2017_013 | reverse complement strand
CCAAGGAGAAACAGTAGTTATTCTGCGTCTGCTGAGGCGGCGGTTTGGAGAGATGCCCCCTGCAGTGGAAGAGCGCATTCGGCAGCTGTCTGTGGCTCAAATTGAAGCCCTTGCAGAAGCCCTTCTTGACTTCACTGACTTGGGAGAACTAGCGGCTTGGCTTGAGCAGTTTCTCTAGCCTATGTAGTGGAGCTTGTGCTTCTACCAGCACCTGAGTTTGAGTCAGAGGGGGATGTCTCAAGAAAAGAAGAGACAGGCAGTTGTGGTGAAATACATCCGTAATTTGTACATGTTGGTAGCAGGCTTTTGCTTCTAGGGGGTTATCCAAGAGGTTGGATACGTAGGACACGCTCAGCTCAATAGAGACCTGCATAGGCGAGTCTTTCATACTTGAGTATGCTATCAAACAGTATCAAAACCGTTGTACTTACTGTTGACGAGCCTTGCTGTCCTCGATTATGCTGCCCCTAGCATAATGGGTAAAAGTTGTTGTGGTTTTAACACTTTATTTCTTGCGCCACGGGCAAACTAGCTTTAGTCGCGCCAATGCCTACTGTGGAGAACTGGATCCACCCTTGACGGATGCCGGTCTAGCGATGGCTGAGGCCTTTGCTGATCACTATGCCCAGTTACCGTGGCAAGCAGTCTTTGTCAGTCCAATGTTGCGAACTCGAACCACGGCACAACCTCTTTGCGATCGCGTGGGCCTGCAGATGCAGATCCGCGACGGTCTGCGGGAAATTTACTATGGACAGTGGGAAGGTCTTTCGCCTGAAGAGGTGAATGCCAAGTTCCATGATGACTATGTGCGCTGGCTTGCTGATCCGGGCTGGAATGCCCCCACAGGAGGTGAACGGGGGATTGATATTTACCGTCGCAGTAATGCCGTGCTCTTGGAAATTGAACAGGAGTACCCCGACGGCAATATCTTGATCGTCTCCCACAAGGCCACAATTCGGATGATGCTCTGTGGTCTTCTCGGCATTGATGTGGGACGATTTCGGGATCGCATTGCTGCCCCAGTGGCCAGTGTCAGTATTGTCGAATATACTTCCCGTGGGCCATTGCTCCTTGCCCTTGCGGAGCGATCGCACCTGAGTTTAGAGTTGCGACAGTTACCGGGGACTTAACCTATACCGTCATAATGTCTTTTTCTTTTTCGGCAAAGAGGGCATCAATTTTGGCGATGTACTTGTCGGTGAGTTTTTGCACCTTCTCCTGTAAGTCTTTGACTTCGTCTTCAGTGAGTTCTCCTGCTTTCCCCTCCTTTTTGATGTGATCAATGGCATCGCGGCGGATGTTGCGAATGGCAACTTTGCCCCCTTCGGCAATTTTGGCGGCGGTTTTCACCAGTTCTTTACGTCGCTCTGTAGTCAAGGGTGGGATATTGAGGCGGACGCAAGAACCGTCATTATTGGGCGTTAGCCCTAAGTCAGAGAGTTGAATTGCTTTTTCAATGTTTGCCAACGTCGAGCGATCGTAGGGCTGAATTAAGATGGTCGTTGCATCGGGCGTAGAGATATTGGCCAAGGAGCGCAGCGGCGTTTCTGTGCCGTAGTAGTCCACCATCACCCGATCTAGCAAAGCCGCGTTGGCGCGACCCGTACGAATACTGTTAAAGTCATGCTGGGTTGCTTCAACTGACTTTTGCATCCGCTCTTCGACATCAGCTAATTTCACAGGAGCCTCCAACCATCGTACCAATGGGTTCCCCAGTTAAGGCGCGGTAGATATTACCAGCCGTTTCTAAACTAAATACAATGATGGGGATATCATTATCTTTACACAGGGCGATCGCGGTACTGTCCATTACGGCCAAGTTGTGGGTGAGGGCATGGGTGTAAGTGAGACTGCGGTAGCGGCGCGCATTAGGATGTTTCTGGGGATCAGCGTCATAGACCCCATCTACTTTAGTAGCTTTGAAGATCACTTCGGCATCAATTTCAGCAGCGCGTAATGCAGCCGTGGTATCGGTGGTGAAAAAGGGGTTCCCAGACCCGCCGCCAAAGATTACAACGCGACCTTTTTCTAGATGACGAATAGCACGGCGACGAATATAGGGTTCGGCCACCTCCTGCATGGCGATCGCTGTCTGTACTCGTGTGGGAACATTTATTTGTTCAAGGGCATCCTGCAGAGTCATCGCATTCATAACGGTGGCAATCATACCAATGTAGTCGGCGGTCGCCCGATCCATACCGGCAGCTGCCCCTTTCATTCCCCGAAAGATATTGCCACCTCCAACAACAATAGCGGTTTGAACTCCCGCTTCCACCACTTGAGCAATTTCACTGGCAAACGATTGCACCACTTTCGGATCAATACCATAGTTCAGGTTGCCCATGAGGGCTTCACCGCTCAATTTGAGCAACACGCGGCGATATTTAGGACTCATTGCGAGGATTATTGCACTCCAATACGCTCCCCATCAACGATAGCAGGTTAAACGCGCCCGGTTGGACTCGAACCAACGACCAATCGCTTAGAAGGCGAGTGCTCTATTCCGCTGAGCTACGGGCGCATTTTTGAACATTTTCCCACAAGGCATAAGCTGAAAGTAAGATCTCTAGGGTAAGGATGATTGACATGGAACTAACTTCTCTCCCTTCACGTTTACTCTTAGTCTGTGCTGACAACCACTTGTCGCAACGTATGGGGCAAGACCTTCAGGCAGCGGGTTATGATCCGGTCATTGCGACAACAGATAAGGAATGTCGTTTGGCTTGTACAGAATGGCAGCCTGCCCTAATCATCATAGATCGCTCCTTAGGGCGTCTCAACAGTACGGAGTTGTGCCAGCAGTTGCGCCAACAGGGGATCAATTTGCCGATTCTACTGATGCTTGAGAGCGATCGCCTAGAGGATCGGGTCGCGGTGTTGGAGTCGGGTGCGGATGACTACCTACTGCTGCCCTATAATCCCAAGTCCTTTTTGCAAATGATTCAGCTGTATTTGAAGCCGCCAGTCACCCAAAACGAGGTGTTGCAATTTGATAATTTGACCCTCGATCTGTTGACGCGGCGAGCGGAGCGCAACGGACGCACAATTGACCTGACGATGAAGGAATATGAACTACTGAAATTTCTCATGGAACATCCCCGCGAAGTCCTCACCCGTGAGCAAATTTTGGAAAATGTCTGGGGCTATGACTTTTTGGGAGAATCTAACGTCATTGAAGTCTATATTCGCTACCTGCGGTTAAAGATTGAACCGGATGGTGAAAAACGGTTGATCCACACAGTGCGAGGAGTAGGGTATGTTCTCCGTGAAGCCTAAGTTACGCTGGCTAGTTCTGGGATTGGTCACCTTAGGGGTACTGCTGGGCTATCAAAGTCTTAGCCAAGGGGATGTAGCAGCACCCACTCAAATGGTTCGCGGTATTCCGCAATATCTACCCATTACGGCCAAGGCGCGCATTCACAACATATGGATTCAGTTGGAAGTGGCGCGCACACCGGCACAGCAACAGTTGGGCTTGATGTTTCGCTCCCATTTGCCAAAGAATCGAGGCATGCTCTTCCCACTGTCTCCGCCACAGGTGGCCAGCTTCTGGATGAAGAACTGCCTCATTCCCCTTGACTTGATTTTTCTGAGGGACGGTAAAGTGGTGGCGATCGCCCCTGCAGCCCCACCCTGCCAAACACTCCCTTGCCCTACCTATGAGTCCGGTGTTGCAGTGGATGCCGTTTTAGAATTAGTGGGTGGCCGTGCTGCCGAACTGGGACTAAAGGTGGGAGATACAGTAAAGATTGTCAAGCTCTAATCAAAGTATTTGGGTACCTCCACGAGGGCTTCCAACCCTTTTGGACGTTGCAAATCAATCCTGTCAATCTCCCTTGATAAGTCGCGAACTTCAATCTAAATCAACTATGAAAGATATGGACAGCGCAGTGTATCCTCTTCTTCAAGCGCACTTTTTGCCTGTCGAGGGTGTTACTGAGGGTTTAGAAAGCGGTGACGGTGTTGCGGTCATCGCTAGCACCCGCCAAGTTTGCAGCGCCAAAGGTCAACTCACCATTAACTAAATCTACCAAAACTGTATCTCCGGGCGCAAAGACTTCTTCAAGAATTTTCACGGCAAGCGGATTCTCCAATTCCCGTTGAATGGCGCGCTTTAGAGGACGGGCACCATAGACCGGATCAAAGCCCACTGCCACCAAATGATCTAGGGCTGCCGGGGTGAGGTGCAGGCGAATTTTTTGATCCGCAAGAAGTTTCTCCACTCGTCGCAGTTGAATTTGGGCAATCTGTGCCAATTCCGCCCGCCCTAGCCCATGGAACAGAATCAGGTCATCAATGCGGTTGAGGAACTCCGGGCGAAAATACTTTTGGGCACTTTGGAGCACCCGTTGGCGCATTTCTTCGTAGCGGCTGTCATCGCCGGCCAAATCTAAAATATACTCGCTGCCCAGGTTGCTGGTCATGATGATCACGGTATTGCGAAAATCCACTGTCCGCCCTTGGGAATCGGTTACCCGACCATCATCTAGCACCTGCAAGAGCACATTAAAGACTTCGGGGTGGGCTTTTTCCACCTCGTCAAACAGAACCACCGCATAGGGACGACGACGAATCGCCTCCGTCAGTTGACCGCCACTGTCAAAGCCGACATAGCCTGGTGGTGCCCCAATCATGCGGGAGATAGCGTGCTTTTCCATGTACTCTGACATGTCAATGCGCACAAGGGCATTTTCATCGTCAAAGAGAGCTTCAGCAAGGGCACGGGCCAGTTCGGTTTTGCCGACCCCCGTCGGTCCCATAAAAAGAAAGGAGCCAATGGGACGGGCAGGATCTTTCATGCCAGCTCGCGCTCGGCGGATGGCTGCGGCCACGGCTGCGACGGCATCGGTTTGACCAATCACCCGTTGATGCAGGACTTGCTCTAGTTGCAAAAGTTTTTGTCGTTCTGAGGCCATTAGTTTTTGCAGGGGAATCCCTGTCCACTTGGCAACAATTTCAGCAATGTCGGCTTCGGTAACTTGATCTCGCAAAAAAGTGCCGCCTTCCGCCTGAAGTTCCAAAAGTTGTGCTTCCGTGCTCTCCAACTCCCGTTGCAGGGTTTCAAGGCGACCATATTTGAGCTGAGCGGCTTTGTTGAGATTGTAGTCGCGCTCTGCTTGCTCAATTTGCAGCTTCACTTGGTCTTCCTCTTCCTTGAGGCTGTTGATACGCTCCAAGAGGGCTTTCTCTGCTTGCCAGCGGGCTTGCATGGCCTGTTGGCGTGGTTGTAGTTGAGCAATCTCCGCTTCGATGCGCTGCAGGCGATCGCGGGTGGCTTGCAACGGAGCTTGACTTAGGGGCAGGCTTTCCTCCTGTTGGAGGGAGAGTTTTTCCATTTCTAGTTGCCGCAGTCGTCGCTCGAGAGCCTCCAATTCTGCCGGCTTGGTGGTGATTTCCATTTTGAGCTTGGCAGCTGCTTCATCCACAAGGTCAATAGCCTTGTCGGGCAAAAAGCGATCGCTAATGTAGCGATCAGAGAGCACTGCCGCCGCCACAAGGCTGAATCAGTAATTTTTACGTTGTGGTGAATCTCATAGCGATCCTTCAGGCCACGCAAAATGGAGATGGTGTCTTCAACGCTGGGCTGGCCAATGTACACCTGCTGAAAGCGACGCTCAAGAGCCGCATCCTTCTCTATGTATTTGCGGTACTCGTCTAGGGTAGTGGCACCAATACAGCGCAGTTCTCCGCGCGCCAGCATGGGTTTGAGTAAATTGCTGGCATCCATGGCGGAGTTTTGATTGGCGCCGGCGCCAACTACCGTATGCAGTTCATCAATAAAAAGGACAATTTGGCCGTCGGAGTGAGTGACTTCGTGAAGAACTGCTTTGAGGCGATCCTCGAAGTCACCGCGGAATTTCGCGCCAGCAACAAGACTGCCAAGATCTAAGGAAATGAGCCGCCGATTTTTCAGCGATTCCGGCACATCCCCATTGATAATCCGTTGCGCCAGCCCTTCAGCAATGGCGGTTTTACCCACACCGGGTTCACCAATGAGCACGGGGTTATTTTTGGTACGGCGCGAAAGGACTTGAATGACACGGCGAATCTCTTCATCGCGGCCAATAACGGGATCGAGTTTGCCTTGGCGAGCTGCTTCCGTGAGATCGCGGCCATACTTTTCTAGGGCGGCATACTTGTTTTCCGGGTTTTGATCCACCACCCGTTGGCTACCGCGAATAGCCTTGACAGCAGCAGCTAACTGGGCGCGATCGCAATTCAGGGCGCGGAAAAGACGTTGACCAATGCGGCGATCGCCCACGAAAGCTAACAAAAGATGCTCCACGGAAATAAACTGATCCTGTTGCTCTTGACGAAGACGATTGGCCTCATCGAGAAGAACATCCAAACTCCGCCCACAGTAAAGCTCGCTGCCTACAGCAACACGGGGCTGCTGCTTGGCAAAGTCCATCAGCCGCTTTAGAACCCACTCAGTGTCAATTTCTGCGCGTTCAAGGATGAGTTGCCCCAGTCCTTCTTCCTGCAGTAGGGCAATCATAACGTGCTCTGTTTCCAGATATTGGCTGCGATATTCCCGTGCCACATCTTGGGACTTAACAATGGCTTCCCATGCCTTGTCAGTAAACTTTGCCGGATCTGTTGGTTGCATAACGAGAATTGAGGGCAAACTCCCACATTAGTAAACGCATAGTGTTATTTTCAGTTTAATAGAGAGCCAGCTTTCACACCCACAGGAGAATTTACAGGGGTGGTAGATTCAGGAATTGACGCAAAAGATTAGCCAATTTTTTCTTGTTGTTATAGCCGCTGCTATAGTAGTTCCGCAGGGGAACTTTCTCGCCAGAGGTTAGGTGAACTACAACGCGATAGGTATCGCCATCGGAATCCTCATGACTTTCAATAGCAATGTCGCCAATCTCGCGCAAGAGCAATTCCTTCTGAGTTCGGCGGAAAAAATTTGCATGCTGAATCGTAAAGGTGCCTCTCCGTTGATCCAAATCCAACGTTAAGACCGACGTAAGAGAAATGAGAGCCATTCCTACCAAAAAGAATACTCCTGCAAATATCTCAATCAGCCGGCGATCGTCCAAGCGGGCAGAGAGTTGCGTTTGGTTGGGATTAGCGCGGAACTGGTTAATTTGCTCCACGATTGCCGCGCGATTGCCTACAACTGAGGAAGCATAGCCCAACGGAATTGACTGACCTGCCACTTCAAGAACGACCCGATACATGCGATCGCCCTCACTGTCAATGTAGTCCTCCAACTTCGCCTGGTAGAGCGAAGTGAGGGGAATTTTTACCCGCTCTTGACTCACAAGGGACGTGCGGGTAATGATGCACTCATAGGGGACAGTTTGGCGTTGGCAGTGAATCTCCTCAACCTGAAAGAAGCTGAGCATCAATATAGGCATAAAAATGAAAAATCCGCCTACAAACCACATCAACCAAGGGTAATCCCGCACGCGCAAGCGATACGACGTTTGCTCCAGCACTTTCATTCCTGTTGCCCTCCTTCAGTACGCAAAAACGCTGCCACCGTTGCTGCCAATTGTTGAAAATTAGGTTCAATGCGTTGGCCGAGATACTCCTCCACAGCGCGGGCAATCAAACCAGCCAGAAATAAAGGTACCCCTGGAATCCGTTTTGGATCAATGCGCAGATGGCCTCGGCTAGTAATAATCGTTGAATCGCCCGCAGCAATAAATTGGTTTTCCCCTTGACAGTCAATGGCCTCGGTAAAGGCATGGGGGGCAATGCGCCAGTGGGTGAGATAGTCGCGATCATCCCAATGGGTATAGTCGGTCCACGAGAGCATCGCCTCACTCAGGAGTGCCCGTGCCGCTGCGGGAATTTCACCTCCCCCATGCCAGACCAAAACCATCTCTAGAGCTTGGGGCAATTCCTTGCGCTCTTGCACTTCAATTTCGCGCACATTGGGCATCCAGTTCACCAGTTCTGGCAGGCGATCGCGATAGGTGCGATAGACGTGCTCGCGGGGAAAAGGCAACTGTACTTGTGAGAAAATTTCCATTATCTTATTCCCACTGTGGACACTGCCGCGCAATTACCACTACGTAATCCCCCACTTGCAACTCGTAGTCCATTGGTGGATTAATATACGTCTGGCGACGCCCCTCAATGCGACGTTCCACAGCGACTAGAAGGGCATCATACTGTTCCTTGAACTGTTGTTGCGCATACCAAAAGGTTTTACCGGCCAGCGTTGAGGACAAAGGAAGCCGATAAAACTGGTTGCCCACCTGTACCGTCAGGAGTTCGGCAAAGACATCCATTGCCCCTTGATTGCGTACTGCATTGCCAATAAGGTGACCTGCCATTTCATCGGCAACCACTACATCCTCCACTCCCGCCGCCTGAAGTTGGACATTATTATTGCGATCCAACAACTGAGCACAGGTGTAAATCGTCGGATTGAGTTTTTCTATGGTCAATGCAGCGAGAACGGTTCGGGCATCGCGGTCTTGGTCACTGCGGGGCTGGCTGGTATCCGCCAAGAGAATGGCGCGGGAAGCATGGTAAATTTGCACCTTCTCCAAAACATCAATGCGGGTGTAGTCCCCAGAATAAAAGTAAAGGCGGTTTTGATCCACCGCCCGTAACTCATTTATAGGTAACTGTTCGAGTTCGGCAACAATGACAATTGGTGCATAGCGGGTTTGGGGATCCGTTTGTAACTCCTGTAGTACAAGAGGAGCACTGCGGTTCCAACCGCAGAGAATAATGTGGTTGCGCAACTCATCCAAGTCAAAGTTCTTAATACTCATGGCCGACTGCAATCGCTGCACCATGAAGGCAGACACCACCCCTGTAAAGACCGCAAACAAGGTCAAACCTGCCAAAACCACCACAAGAGTAATGATCCGCCCGCCATGGGTTTGGGGATAAGCCCCAATGGGTTCCGCAGACACTAAGGAAAAGAAGCTGTACCACAGGGCATCCCCAAGGGTCTTGATGTCTGGGTTGGAGGTTCCTTCGATAATATAGAAAGCCAGCCCCCCAAAGAGCATGATTAATACAATGATTAACAGTGCTGAAATTTGGGCACCATAAAGAACAGCAATGCGGGGGGAAACATAATGCAGGGTGCGGTTAATCAGAACGGAGGCACGGGGCAGACGCAGCAAGGGCAGTAAACGAAACAAAGGCCACTGGGGCGGCATCGGTAAAATTGCAACTAGATCAAGCCAGTAGTGGCGGAAAAATCGTTGCTTTTTGCGGGCGATCGCAAAGCGTAACAGCAGCTCAACCGTAAAGCACAACCGCAGGGGGATTTCCGCCAGCACTATTAGGAGGTTGGGGTAAGGGGGTTGCCCTGTCAAAAAATCAACCACCACCAGTGTTGTCCAAGTCAAAATTAGGACAATTAAGCCTATCTCCACAGATGGTGAGTGGAGAAAAAGATCAAGTTGCTGTTGCAGTCGGCGACGCCCCATGACCCTTTTTGGCGGAGAACAGAAAAAATATTACACAAAACCTAGGGAGTGTAGGGGCGATCGCCAGTTACTGAGAAGCGAGATACAAAACCTAGGTGGGAATCAGTTGTCCTGGGCGCAGTTTTGCCCACCGCCCCTGCTCTTCTACAAAACTTTGACAACCAACCACATCCCACTCCAATAGGATTTCTTCCCCTTGAGTACGGATGTTGATGTTGATTGTAGGCTCAATCGGATCAAAGTCTGGCGTGAGGGTCAGGTGGGGCTGTTGATGCTGTTCTTCAACAGCATAGTATGTGGTACAGCGATCCACAAGGGCGCAGTTTACACAAATACACATGGCGGATTCTCCCAATGCCACATGCTCCTACTCTAGCGCATCGCCTAGGGGCGCCAAGGGAACTGCTGAAAGTTGGGAGGACGCTTTTCCAAAAAGGCAGTTTTGCCCTCAGTGCTCTCTTGGGTCAGGTAGTACAGCAGCGTAGCATTCCCTGCTAATTCCTGGAGGCCCGCTTGACCATCACAATCGGCATTAAAGGCCGCCTTCAAGCAGCGAATGGCCAAGGGACTGTGGTTGAGGATTTCCCGCGCCCAGCGGATGCCCTCTGCTTCCAGCTCCTCAACGGGGACAACGGTATTGACCAAGCCCATTGCTAGGGCTTCCTGAGCCGTATATTGCCGACAGAGAAACCAAATTTCACGGGCTTTTTTTTGCCCCACGACGCGGGCCAAGTAGCTGGCGCCAAAGCCGGCATCAAAACTGCCCACTCGTGGTCCTGTCTGCCCAAAAATGGCATTTTCAGCTGCAATTGTGAGATCGCACACCAAGTGCAGCACATGGCCGCCGCCAATGGCATACCCCGCCACAAGGGCAATGACCACCTTTGGCAGGGAGCGAATTTGCCGTTGCAGATCCAGCACATTCAGCCGTGCTACCCCCTGATCGTCCAGATAGCCTGCCTCACCGCGAATACTTTGGTCACCACCCGCACAAAAGGCATACTTACCATCGGTGTGAGGACCTGCCCCGGTAAGCAAGACAACGCCAATCGTGGGATCGTTGCGGGCATCTTCAAAGGCCTGACTCATTTCCACAATGGTTTGCGGGCGAAAAGCATTGCGCTTGTGGGGACGATTGATTGTGATTTTGGCAATGCCAGTTGTTTTGTGATAAAGGATATCGTTGAAGTTGTGAACCTGCTGCCACTGGACGTTGTCCATAAAGTGTGATGAATTGATGACGAGTTAGCATAAACTTCTATTGTACCCTGAGCGTTCCCGGACATTGGATGAGGTACAACATCGTAAAAAAGTGACATACTCCCGACCCTCACGCTGCGCGTAGAGGGTGGGCTTCTCCAGTCTTTCGACCTGCGCGTTTTATAGTGAGCCTTTGATAAGCACTCCAGAGTTTATATCTCGATGGTCGGATCACGCTTGCGGCAATTGGTTCAGGCCAATTCCACAGTGCTGTGACGTACCCTTCACGACCGACCGCCCGGCTATTCCGGCGTCAGCAAAACTTTTGTTCAGACCAGACTTTGCTGCTTGACCGTTGGCCAGGAACTTGCCACCTTCATCCGGCTTTGGTTGGCAGCGGCGGGTCATGTTGGTGACTTGCAGATTCTCCACAAAGATCACATCGGTATTGGCCGGGAGCTCACCCGTGGTTTCAAAATGCCACTGTCCGGCGATTTTGGCATTCAGATTTGAAGATTTGATTTGTCTGCTAGCGAAAAGGTGATGTACCACCCATCCGCTCGACGCGATATCGCCACCGTCTTAATCTTAAACCTATGACAGATGAACGTCACCAGCGAGCAAGTGTTAACCGGACAGTGATTCATTTCCCACTCGTCGAAACAATCTGCCAACAACCTGTTGTACTAATGGCTATTGTGTCCATGAAGTGCTAACAATACAAATACAAAATATTTGATCTTTGCAATTGCCCTTCAACCATAGGTCACTCCAACAGTTGATCCACAAGAACAGGTATCATAAAATTCTGAGCACAGGGACAGAGATAATGGGCAGTCATTTTCTCGCAGGACTCAATTCCGCGCAACGACAAGCGGTGGAACACTACTGTGGCCCGCTATTAGTTGTGGCAGGTGCCGGTTCTGGCAAGACACGTACACTGACCCACCGAATTGCCCACTTAATTTGCCAGCATCAGGTGGCACCAGAAAATATTTTGGCGGTGACGTTTACGAATAAGGCCGCCCGCGAAATGAAGGAGCGGCTTGAGGTTCTGCTTGCTCAAGAGATAGCAA
>DVDZ01000177.1 GCA_015296025.1 Thermosynechococcus sp. M46_R2017_013 | reverse complement strand
CAAAGCCGCGATAAAAGCACTGTTCATCAATCACGAAAATAATGCTTAGGTCATCTAGGGAGCTTTCGCGAATACTGGCGATCGCCTCCCCCACGGTCAACTGTTGCCGCAGCGCCAAATAGCGCAAATTCATCCGCCGACCAATCGTGCCCTCAGGGTAGCCCAACAATAAGTTCACTGCATCGCGGGATTGTGGACTCAACTGACTCAGCAGGCGTTGGGTGACCTTGGCGGGCAACTCCTCGAAGAGGCGCACCCGTTGATCTGCTTCAAGAGCTTCTAGAAAATGGAGAATCTCTGGATCAGTCATCCCTTCAGTCAGGGTTGCTTGCTCATCGGGAGTCAGGGCTTCAAACACAGCAATCGCCTTGTCTTTTTCTAGGAGGCGAAAGGCCAATACCCGCTTATGGGGGTCAATTTGGCGCAGGGCACGCACTAGATCAGGAATCGTCAATTGGTTGGCTGTCCGTTTGGCAGCACCGAGACCCTGAGGATGGGTCAGCAGAAGCAATGCTACAGTGACTACTACTGGACTCCATCAAGAAAATCTCCCACAATAGGTAAACGCGAGCAGTCTAGGAAACACCTCAACTGCCCCTAGAATTTTAGGGGGTGAGTAAACATTTGTTAAGTATAGATCGTACCCACTTAGAGATGTGAAAGCCACCATGGCAGAGCATCGCATTCCCGTTATGGACTCCATCAGAGGTGTTGAACGATAGTTTGAGAGGCCAAAAAAAGAAGAAATATCGTATCCTTCCTTGAAAAATGTAGAACAGTCTATTTAAGTGTCATCTTTTAGAGCTATTGTCAAGTCTATCTTCAAATACCTCAGCCCTTGCGACTCTCCTTATATAAAAATGACTTCTGAGAATGCTGCGGCAATAATGGACAGAGACTTTGGGAGCTGGAAGTTTCTCCATGAGTGAATAAAAACTTTATTGGGCACATAAAAATAATGTTGAATAGCTGTGAGTCAGAACCAATATCAAGTGGTTTATTTTTGTGGTATTAAGAGTAAGACAGAGTTTCGGCTGGCCATGAATCTATGGGGATTGAGAATTTATGGAACTTTTTGGAGATGCACTCCTTGTTAGACCGGCTGATTGGGAAGGGTGTGAACAAGGTAGTAAACAAGATACACATCGTATTGATTGCAAATTTGCTTCTAAAGCTATTAGAGCTGGTGGATATCCCTGCATCTTATAGAAGGAAGCCGTTAGATGAATTACGATATTTGCAACTAAGACTTAGTCGGCGGTGTATGGCTAACGCCACGCAAGCTACGATAATAGAGAGACAAAACTTCTTGTCATTCAGGGTATTAAGTTTTGTTGCAGAATTCAGTACTCCTAGGACTCTGTATTTCAGAAAAGGACGGTTGTTCGCTAAAGTGGCTAATGATTAGATTTTATCATATAAAGCATTCAGAAGTGTCTTGAGCCGAGATAAAGTTGTGGGTTCTGGCGAATGAGCATAGCTGAATTTGAGCACTTTACCGAATTATTAGTCAACTACACAGATGATCTCATTTGCCTACATGAACCAGAAGGCAACTATTTATATGTGACCCCCTCCAGTAAAACTCTTTTGGGTTATTCTCCTGAGGAGCTGATTGGTAAAAGTCCCTACACATTATTTCATCCTGAGGATGCCGAACGAATCCGCAGTGGTGCCCATGCCCTTGCCCTGCAAGGCAGTGTGAATATTACCGAAACCTATCGAATGCGGAAAAAAAACGGCGGATATATTTGGTTAGAAACCCTGACACACCCCATTTGTGATGAGGCGGGAAATGTTTTATTTTTAGTGACGACATCGCGGGATGTAACTCGCCGCCGCCAGCTCGAACTTGAACTACAAGCCAATCAAGAGCTTTTAGAAACTTTTTTTCAGCAATCTCTTGAAGCCTGTTTTTTTATGATGTTGGATCGTCCCATTCGCTGGGATGACACTGTCAACAAAGAGGAAGTATTAGAGTACGCCCTCGATCATCAGCGTCTGACTCGGATCAATAGTGCCTTTGCCCAACAGTATCAACTGCCCGTTGAGGAACTCATTGGCCTAACGGCCCGCATTTGCTTTAAGAATAACCTTGAGCTGGCGAAACGACTGTGGCGGGCACTCTTTGATCTGGGCTATTTCCACACTGAAATTGAACTTCAGCGCCATGATGGTAGCTCCTTTTGGGTGGAGGGGAACTATGTTTGCCTCTACAACCAGAGCAAAGAAATCATCGGCCACTTTGGCGTGCAGCGCGACATTAGCGATCGCATCCGTTTACAAGCAGAAATTGTCCAAAAAACAGCTGAATTAGAGTACTTCTTTGGCTCCTCCTTAGAGCTATTTATGATTGCTGATAGTGAGGGACGGCTGCGGCGGGTGAATCAACACTGGCAAAGTTGCCTGGGCTATGACCTTAATCAATTGGCAGGCGCAAAGTTTGAGGAATTTCTCCACCCCAGCGATCGCCCCTGCACTCGAGAAGTGTATCAACGCCTCCTAGCAGGAGAGCAAATCACCAATCACACGATTCGCCTGCGGACGCAAGGGGGCACCTATCGCTGGTATGAATGGCAGGGGCTTCTCAGTCAAGGGCGCATCTATGGAGTCGCGCGGGATGTAACAGAACAGCGCCAATTTAGCGATCGCCTGCAAGCGGCCTACAACCAAGTGGCCGATATTTTGGAGAGCATGTCAGATCACTTTTTTGAAGTAGATCGTAACTTTACAATTATCTATGTCAACAGTAATTTTTGCCGCCTACTAGGAAAATCCGCCTCAGAGATGCTGGGAAAAAACCTCTGGGATCTCTTTCCCGATGCCCGCAACTCAATTTTTGCAAGCCAAAGTCGGCGGGCAATGGTAGAACAAATCCCCTGCCAATTTGAGATGTTTTGTCAGGGCTTAAACCAATGGCTGGCTGTGCGGGTGTTTCCCACAGGTCGAGGACTGGCAGTTTTCTCTCAGAATATTACGCTTCAGGTGGATTCGACCACTTCATTACAACGACGACAAACCCAAGCAGAACTTCTCCATCGCCTCACACTGAATATTCGTCGTTCCCTTGATCTGGAAACAGTTCTCAAAACTGCTCTTGAGGAAGTTCGGCAATTGTTGGGGGTCGATCGCACACTGATTTTCCAGTTCTATGCTGATGGCCGGGGTGAAGTGGTGGCTGAATCAGTGGCGGCACCGCAGTTTTCCCTCATGCACCGCACCTTCTATGACCCCTGCTTCCACCGCGAGTCTGCTGAAGCCTATGTCCAGGGACGGGTACTGGCAGTTGCCGATATTAACACCGCTCAAATACGCCAGTGTCATCGCGACTTTCTCAGCCAATTGCAGGTGCGTGCCCTATTGGTAGTGCCGATTATTGAGGAGGAACGCCTCTGGGGATTATTCCTGTGCCATCACTGCTCTTCTCCTCGACCTTGGGCAATTGACGAGGTGGAACTGCTCCGCCAACTGGGGGAACAACTGGGCTTTGGCATCAACCGTGCCGAATTGGTCAGCGCCCTGCATCAAGAAAAGGAACGCTATCGGCGGGTTCTTGAAGCACAAACAGAACTGCTCTATCGTTGCACCCCTGAGGGACACTTGACCTTCGGCAATCCTGCCTTCTTTCGCTATTTGGCTGAGGCAGGGATCAGTTGTGACCTTGGGGATCTGCTCCAACACCCCTTTGATACCCTCACACAGCAACGTTTTCAACAACACCTGCAAGCCCTCACCCCCACGCAACCCATCAGCACGATTGAATGTGGTGTGACCTTTGGGGAAGGACGTTTTGCTTGGTTTGAATGGACAACCCGCGCCTTCTTTGACAACCATGGCCGCTGTGTTGAGTATCAATGTGTGGGGCGCGATATTACCCGCCGCAAGGAAATGGAGGATCGGTTAATTCACGATGCCCTCCACGATGCCCTGACGGGACTCCCGAACCGCACCTTGCTCCAAGAGCGCTTGCAGCATTGTTGGCGCCAGTATCAACGCCATCGCAGTCGCCCCTTTGCCGTTATTTTTATTGATATTGATCGCTTTAAGCGAGTTAATGATAGCTTGGGACACCAAGCTGGCGATCAGGTGCTCATTACCCTTGCTCAGCGGATGCAGAGTGTGGTGCCTGAGGGGGATACCTTAGCTCACCTGAGTGGTGATGAATTTGTGGTGCTGTGTGAAGACCTTGATCCGGAACAAATGGTGGCACAGGCTCAAGCACGGGTCGCTGATCTAGAGCGGGTCATTCAAGAACCGCTGATTATTGATGGTCATTTGTTGAGTTTGAGTGCCAGTATTGGCGTGGCTTTTAGCGATCGCGGGGCTGCTTCCGCTGCTACCCTCTTACGGGATGCTGACATTGCTATGTATCAAGCAAAAAAACAGGGATTGGGGCAGTATCGGATCTTTGACCCGCAAATGCACACCCAAGCTCAGAGTTGCTTTACCCTTGAAAGCCAACTGCATCAGGCGATCGCCAACAGTGAGTTGCAGGTGTATTTTCAGCCCATTATTGAGCTGCAAAGCGGAGCAATTGTCGGTCTTGAGGCGCTGAGTCGTTGGTTTGATCCTGAAAAGGGCGAAATTCCTGCCGCTGAATTTATTGTCCTTGCGGAGCAAGCAGGTCTCATTGTCAGCCTTGGCCGACAGGTCTTTGAACGAGCCATGCAAGAATTCAGCCAGTGGCGACAACAGGACAGCCGTCGTCAGACCATCACCTTGGGCATTAATATCTCGCCTCAACAACTGGTGGATGCCAACTTTGTCAGTGATATTTTGGCGGCGTTGCGCAGTGCCCAATTGCCCCCGCATCTTCTTCACCTGGAGATTACGGAAACAACAATGATCCGTAACCTTGAAGCCACATTGCAGGTGGCCAAGGAACTGCAACAACTGGGGGTTGCCCTCAACATTGATGACTTTGGCACGGGCTATTCCTCCCTGAGTCGGTTGCATCAATTGCCAATCCATGCCCTGAAAATCGATCGCTCCTTTGTCCAGAGCTTAGAGAAGAGCCAAGCGGCACAGGAAATTATTGGTGCTGTGATTGCCCTAGGCAAAAGTCTGCGTTTAGATGTAGTGGCAGAGGGGGTGGAAACGGCGACCCAAGCCGCCCAATTAATTGAGCTCGGTTGTCGCTATGGCCAAGGCTACCTCTTTTATCCGCCATTGCCCATCGAGCGGTTGTCCTAGGATTGGCTGCTGGTATCCTCGTGGGGAATAAAGGGTAAACTTTCCCACCAACTTTGATAGTTTTTTGTTATTTCTTGCCACCAGTCGGCGGGCTGTTGCAGTGCTTGTTGTAGGCGATCGCGCTCCTGTTCAAGGCGTTGAAGATTCATTTCCAGTTGGTGATAGGTCGTTTCTAGGGTGGTGAGTTGATGACTGAGGGCTTGATGTTGCTGTTGCCAGTAATCGCGCTCTGTCTGTAATTGTTGATTTTCTGCCACTGTTGCCTGAAGTTGTTGTTGGAGTTGATCGCAGTGATCTTGCAGCCTTGCCAATTTGGCTTCGAGAGTGGCCTTTTGCGAGGGGTATCGCAGCGATCGCAGAATCGTCCATAGCAGAATCAGGGTGGCAACCACGCCGTAGCTAGCCAGTGCCCAAGTCCCCTGTGCAGATAATGCCGCCCACACCATTGATGACCCCTAAGAAATAGACACCGCTAGAGGAGGCGCGATCGCCCCTCGCAGATATTGCCGCAGCACCATGGCTAACCAATCCACATCGGCAGCCGTGGTCTCTCGCCCCAAGGTAATGCGAATTCCCGCTTTAGCAGTTTCCGGATCATAACCCATGGCCAAAAGGGTGGGACTGGGTTGAGTTTGGCCGCTTTGACAGGCAGAACCGGCACTCATACCAATGCCCGCTAGGTTCAGTTGCCGCACAAATGTTTTTCCATTCAAGGGCTGGCCGTGGCGATCGCGCACAATTAAACTCAGGTGATGGGGCAATCGCTGCCAAGGGTGCCCGGTGCGTTCCACTTGGGGATGATCCTGCAACTGCTGCCACAGGCGATCGCGCAGTTGGGCAAGGCGCATTGGTTCTGTTGCCAGTTCAGTCGCTGCCCATTCCGCCGCTACTCCAAAACCCACGAGGGTCGGCACTGCCTGTGTTCCTGCCCTGAGGCCAAGTTCCTGCCCACCGCCCCGCAAGAGTGGTTCTAGGGGCACCCCCGATCGCACATACAGTGCCCCTGCCCCCTGAGGGCCGTAAATTTTATGACTGGACAGCGAGAGTAAATCCACTCCTAACCGCTGCACATCCAAGGGAACGCGTCCTGCCACTTGCACCGCATCCGTATGCAAGAGGACGCCGGCTTCTTGGCAAATAGCCGCCAGCTCAGCAATGGGTTGGAGCGTGCCCACCTCACTCTGGCCGTAGATAATGGAGACCAAGACCGTGTTCGATTGCAGCGCCTGCCGCAGTTGGGCGGGTTCCACCTGTCCCCAATGATTAACTGGTAAGCGGGTCACTTGCCAGCCTTGAGCTTCAAGGGCAGCAGCCGGTTTAGCCACCGCAGAATGCTCGACCGCGGAAATAATTAGATGCTGGGGTTGGCGGTAGCGCTGGCAGACTCCCCACAGGGCAAGATTGTTTGCTTCTGTGCCCCCAGAGGTAAAAATAATCTCATCCGCCTGGGCGTGAATCAGTGCCGCCACCTGCATCCGTGCCTGCTCAAGGGCAATTGCCGAACGTTGCCCCCACTCGTGAATACTTGATGGATTGCCCCACTGCTGCTGATAGGCCGCCACCATGGCCGCAATAGCTTCCGCTCGACAGGGGGTCGTCGCGCCATAGTCGAAATATAATTGCATGGGCAGGAGCAGCTCCAAAAACCAATGGTGGAACTGTCGTAAAATCCAGTCCCTTAAGCCAATTGTAACCGATGATTCCCTAGCTCCTTTTTGCTGCCAAACCGCTGAATCTGAAAGAGGACTTGAATTTCTCCCGCAATCATCCCCATGACCAGCTCTTGCATTGCTTGATATTCTGTAACACTCAAAAGCGTCAATCTTTAGAAGTGCACGTTTAGCGTGTCCCATGCCACCTGTGGATAGAGGCGTTCGAGTTCCTCCAAGCAGGTGAATTTTTGCTGCCGCCGCCGCTCCAAAATTGCATTGGCTGTAACAGCATCAATTCCGAGTTTCTGCTGCATTTGTTGGCGGGTGGCACGGTTGATGGCGATCGCTGGCGAAGTTTCCTGAGCAATAGCAACCGTTTTCTCCTCACCCCGATTGATGAGTTCATCCCCTTTCGCTGGCGCAGCAACGATGGTTGGATTGTCTTGGGGAGGCTCCTCACCCCGGCGAATTTCATAGTGGAGAAAATCGCGCGCCAAGCGGGTATTGGGGAAAATGGCTTGTGCTTCCGCAAGCAGATCCTCCACCTGGAGCGGATTGCCGGGGGCGTAGCGGGCGCTAAAGTGGGTAAGAAAAAGCAATTTCACTTGGGCAAAGGCCGCCACCTGAGCCGCCATTGTCGAGGTGGAATGCAGCCGCGCAAAGGCTAGTTCTGCCTCCTGATGAGAAAACGTCGCCTCATGGATAAGCACATCTGCCTGCTGAGCCAATTCAACGGCACTCTCACAAAAGACTGTATCTGTGCAATAGACCATACTGCGCCCCCGCTGTGGTGGATCGCAGAAGTCGCGGCCATCAAACGTGCGGCCATCTTCAAGGGTAATGGTTTTTCCCTGCTTGAGTTGACCATACAGTGGACCAAAGGGAATCCCTAGAGCTTGGGCTTTTTCCACGTGAAAGCGACCGGGGCGATCGCTCTCAGTGACGCGGTAGCCAAAGGCGGGTACCCGATGCTGCAGCAGCCGACAGGTCACCGTAAACTCGCCATCGCTGAAGACTTCCCCTGGCTCCACCGTATGCACTTGCAACTTGTAGGGAAGCCGCATTGCTGACCAGCGCAAACAACTCGCAATGTAGCGATCCAAAGTCGCTGGGCCATAGACATCAATTTGACTGACAGTTCCCGCTAGGCCACAACTGGCCAGCAAGCCCATCAGCCCAAAGATGTGATCACCGTGCATGTGGCTAATAAAAATACGGCGGATCTGGCTGGTGCGTAAGTCGCTGCGCAGCAATTGGTGCTGGGTGGCCTCACCGCAGTCAAAGAGCCAAATTTCCTTGCGCTGGGGGAGCCGCAGGGCAACGCTGGAAACATTGCGCGTGCGGGTCGGTACCCCGGAACTTGTGCCTAGAAATGTGATTTCCACGCTTAGTCGGCTAAAAGTTGCAGGTCATCAAAATGGATTTCCACGGTGCTGGTTTGGCCATTTTCATGGGTGTGCACCACCTGCCGACTCATCAGGTAGTAATTGCCCACGGGCACGTAGGTATCCTCAAACTCCATTTGTCGCAGCACTTCGTTGGTTTGCGGATTGCGAAAAACAGCCACATAGTTAGTAGAAATGTAGCCTGAGCCGGTATCGAGGGCTGCGCGGTGGGTAATGGCAAAGGCAACCCGACCCATCACACGGCTGACATAGACAATTTGATTGTCCCGCACTTTGTAGTTAGACCCCATGGCGTCGCCGCTGACGCAGATCTCCACGGCACCACTGGCGTCGGTTTCCCCAACCTGGAAGGTGTTTTTGCCATGGGCAGCTTCAAAACTGTTGCGCTTGCGGTGCACAATCACATCCCGCAGTTGGTTGTAAAGGGATTCGCGCACTTGTTCGTCTTCAATGCCACTAACTTCAACACTGTAGTCGCGGCTCACTTTGACTTGCCCTTGATATTGGCGATCGCCCTCAATGAGCGTGACCTTAGCCGTAAAGCCGGGAAAATTCTCATCCCATGTGTAACGATTTTCATAGGCGGCGCGAAAGAGGGCCTCAGCATCAAGGGCTTGTGTTGCGGGCATAGCGGCATCCTCCGTAACAGTCACATTGTTTTAAGATAACCGATCCTCTGCCCCCTTGACGGCCACGTATATCTAGTGTTCACTAGGGTTAAATCATGGCACACTACACTAGATGTATAACCCCTCGTGGGTCGTTGCTCTTTATTGACTAGACAGGAACACTATGGTGGCACAACTCTCGGTTTCCGTCTCTGAGGCAAGTTTGCCCTTAACCTATGGCATTGAGGGAGTGGTGCAGGTGTTTACCTGTCCGCAGCGACACTTTTTCACCACCGTCATGGCGCAGGCGTTGCGGGTGGCCGCTCAGGGCAGTGGCGTATTGGTTGTACAGTTCCTGAAAGGGGGAATTCAAACGGGAATTGAGCACCCGATTCAGTTGGGGCAACATTTGACTTGGTGGCGACCCGCTTTCCAACGTTGTTTGGGGGATGCACAGACCATCACCCCTGAAGAACAGGCTGCCGTTCGTCAGCTTTGGGAACATCTGCAAGTGACGGTGCAAGGGGGACAGTATCGCTTGGTCGTTCTAGATGAGGTGAGTGTGGCCGTCCAATTGGGGCTGCTGAGTGAAGCTGAGGTTCTGAATTTCTTGGAGCATCGCCCACGTACTCTCGATGTTATATTGACCGGACCTGAAATGCCAGCATCCTTGTTGGCGATCGCTGACCAGGTAACCGAATTGCGGCGACTAATTTAAGGGAGCTGAAAGAATCTCTAACCACTCCAGCAAATACTCATTCACCAGATCGGGTTGCTCCTGCTGCACGAAGTGGCCACAGTAGTCCAAGTATTGAATTTTTAACTCCTTGACATAGGCTTCTGTGCCATAGGTGAGTTCAATGCCGAGGATGGGGTCTTGCCGCCCCCAGAGCATCAATGTCGGCACATCGAGAATTCCCCACTGGCGACGCCAGAGGCTTTGTAGCCCGGCACGGTAGTAGTTCAGCATGCCTGAGAGGGCACCCCGCTGGGCGGCAGCATCTTGATAGAGCGCCAAGTCGGCGGGTCGAATGGCCTGCTGGTTCACCGCTGCCCAGTGAAAGATTTGGGCGATCGCTCCATAGCCCCCCCATTCCAAAAGGACTTCGGGTAGCCACGGCAACTGAAAGAGCAGCATATAGCTACTGCGCAGCCATTGCTCCCAACTGAACTGCTGAAACTTGGCAGGGTGGGGGCAAGCCAAGATACTCAGGGTTTGAATCCGCTCAGGGACAGTGTCAGCTACTCCCCAAGCCACCATTCCTCCCCAATCGTGCCCCACTAAATGACAGCGGCGATAACCCAGGCCGTCTATGACACCGACAATATCAAGGATTAACTCATCAAGAACGTAGCTGGCGCTATCTTGGGGTTTATCGCTGAGATTATAGCCGCGCAAATCCAGGGCAACAACTTTGTGTTTGTCTGCCAATACGGGAATTTGATGTCGCCAAGAGTACCAAAACTCCGGAAAGCCATGGAGCAACAGCACCAACTCCCCTTCTCCTTGAGTGACATAGTGGAGACGGATGCCATTGGAGACAATAAATTTATGAATCCATGGCCCTTCAATCATATGCACCTTGGGGGCTGGCACTTTCCACTATAACCAAGAAACCGTGAACGTAGGCCTTTGTTGGGGCGATCGCTCTTTCCGGCAATAAAAAATCCCACTTCCGCAGGGAGAGGGAATGCAAAAAGTCAGTAGGCTGCCTCTGCACCGACAAACCGGAGAACACTTCACAAGACAATTTTGACGCAATGCTAGTAGGCAAGGGTTTCAAGAGCCTGACGCAAGTAAGCGGTAACACACGCCTCCAGATCGGTGGGCTGCTCAAGGAGCACACTGGCTTGCTTTTCACTCAGCCAACGCTGAAACCCTGAACTGTGGGCGATCGCCTGCTTTAGCGAGTTCCAAACCTCAGGGGAGGCTTGCGGCTGGGAAACCGTAACGCTGTCCATAGATACGCTCCTAATTGGTTTGGAGTGAGGGTAAGGATTCACCTATGGTTCTACGATAGCGTAGGAAACTCCCCGCTGCTGTATGCGATGTTACGATTTATTTCACTTATTTCACAATTTGTAGGACTAGAAAAAGACGCGATGTTGCAGACAGGGCATCTGTTGGCGTACCTGTTCAAGGCGGCTGGGTTCAATGGCGGCAATCGCCACACCGGGGCGATCGCCCGCATCTGCGAGGATGGTTCCCCAAGGATCGACAATCAGGGCATGGCCGTGGGTTTGCCGCCGTCCATAATGAATTCCCGTCTGCGCCGGTGCAATCACATAGCAAGTATTTTCGATCGCCCGGGCTTGCAGGAGAATCTGCCAGTGATCTTTACCCGTAAAAGCCGTAAAGGCAGCCGGTACAAACAGCACCGTTGCTCCCGCTTGGGAGAGCGCGCGGTAAAGTTCTGGAAAGCGAACATCATAGCACACCGACAAGCCAATATTCCCCAGTTCCTTACTGGGATAGACAGAAGGCAATTGCCGTCCGGCCAGCACTGTTCCCGATTCGTGGTAGATATTGCCATCGGGCAAATCAACATCAAATAAATGCACCTTTTGGTAACGGCTCAATTCTTCCCCTGTTGGGCCAATGAGTACCGCTGTGTTATAGACTTTACCTTCAGTTGCCGGTACTGGGTAGCCACCCCCCACCAGGGTAATCTGAAATCGCTGAGCCACGCGTTTCAAAAAGGCCTCAGTACGCTCGGCAATCGTTGCCGCTTGGGCAACTTTCTCGCCATCATCCCCGAGAAAGGAAAAATTTTCTGGCAAACCAATTAATTCTGCCCCCCGTCTCACTGCCAATTCAATCAATTCCTCTGCCTGAGCCAGATTCGCCTCAAGGTTGGGTTGGCTGGTCATTTGCAGTGCGGCAGCGAGATAGGATTTCATGCCCATTGAAAAAAGACAGCAACCCTTCATTAT
>DVDZ01000006.1 GCA_015296025.1 Thermosynechococcus sp. M46_R2017_013 | reverse complement strand
CTGCGGGACTACTACCCTTCTGTTAGAGCATAGGCGGTGACATTGGCAAGTTCAAGGGCTTGGGCAAAAGTTTTTGCCCGCAGTACCGCCAGCACAGGGTCAAAAATTTCCTTTTCGGCGATCGTAGCACTGGGGCTCCCAGGTAAAGATTGTGGGGGAGACAAAATATCCCACTTCCACTACTGGCACACTCAGGGCCAGTTTTGCCTCCTGTTGTCCCTTGGCAATATATTCCTGAATGTGATTGCGGGTGGTTGCCGTGATCACTGGTCCAACTCGAGTACTGGGCAAATGGGCTGACCCAATATTGAGAGACGGGGTAGCCGCCACTAACCGCTACACAAAGGGTTGATAGATGGACTCGAGGACAATTACCCGCCAACAGGCGGAGCCCTTCTGGCCGCTGTAGCCAAAGGCCGAATGCACAACTCCCGCTTTCCCATGGTGTTGAAGTGACAATCATTGCTACAAAGGATCAGTAGGTGATTGGCTCACAATGACTGCTGCGGCCGATATATCGTCATTGTTGTTGAGTTGGGTAAATCGGGATTTTGGGCAAGGATGGATAGTAGAAGTAAAGTCCCCCCAGTTTTGTGATTCATGGCTTTCCCCTCGATATGACCCCTGTCTACTTAATTGCCAGTTCCGATGAATGTCCTGCCTACGCCAGTGTACTAGTGGACTGTCCGGGGGTCAGTGAGGCCTACACGTACCAAATTCCTAGGGGTTGGAGGGTGCAGGGGGGCGATGTGGTAGAGGTGCCCTTTGGCGCCCAAGTGGTGCGGGGGATTGTCCTAGAGGTATTGACAACATTACCACCAGCGGTGGATTCGCAGCGGGTAAAAGCACTCCTAGCAATTGTTGATCAGCGCCTTTTCCCCAAAGACTATTGGGCAGTGTTGGAACAAATTGCCCAGTACTACTGCACGCCCTTAATCCAAGTGGTGCGCACTGCTTTACCGCCGGGGGTTTTGGGGCGATCGCAACGGCGAGTGCGCTTGCGCCCCCAACAGGGCATTCCTCCTCTGTCTGAGCAAGGGCAACATCTGCTGCGTTTCCTCCAGAGCAAAAGCGGTGGTGACTACAGTGTGCGCTACCTACAACAACAATTTTCCAAAGTCCAGCGACCCCTTAGTGAACTTGAACGTTTGGGCTTAGTGGAGACCTATCTGGCAGCACCCAGCACTCAACAGCCAAAACGACAACAGGTTGTGGTGCTCCTCAGGGGAAAGGCGGGGGAAGAGCTAACGCAGCGGCAGCGGCGTATTCTCCATTACCTTCAGCAACAGGGTCGCGACTGTCCGCTGCAGGAGGTCCTTAAGGCAATGGGCACCACCCCAGCAACACTACGGCGCCTTGCGGACAAAGGGTACATTGCCATTGTGGAGCAGCAGTGTTGCCGCCTCGAACAGGGAGTAGCAGTAGCACCAGATGCGCCTAAGGTGTTAACACCTGCCCAAGCCACTGCATTGGAGCAAATTCTGCAACATTTAGAAGACGGGAAAACCTTTTTGCTGCACGGGGTCACCGGCTCTGGCAAAACAGAGGTCTATCTGCAGGCAATTGCCGCCTGCCTGCAGCGGGGAAAAACTGCCTTACTGCTAGTGCCGGAGATTGGTTTAACACCGCAGTTAACAGATCGAGTGCGGGCGCGGTTTGGTCAACGGCTTTTGGTCTATCACAGTGGCTTGAGTGAGGGAGAGCGCTATGACACTTGGCGCTTGACACTACTGCAGGAGCCGCGCGTGGTCATCGGGACGCGATCGGCAGTACTCCTGCCCTTGGTGGGACTGGGGCTCATTATTCTCGATGAAGAGCACGATGGTAGTTATAAACAGGATCACCCCCAACCCTGTTACCACGCCCGCACGGTGGCCGAGTGGCGATCGCGCCAACAGTCTATTCCCCTTATTTTGGGAACAGCGACCCCTGCCCTCAGCACATGGCAAGCGGCACAACTTGGACAGATTCACTACCTCTCTCTACCGGAACGCATTCACAGTCGCTCCCTCCCACCAATTACCGTAGTGGACATGCGCCAAGAACTATTTCGCAAGAACTACTCTATGCTCAGCTTGCTCCTCCAAGAAGCCTTAGATCGTTTGAATGGCCAGCAGGCCATTCTCTTTGTTCCCCGTCGCGGATATAGCACGTTTGTTTCCTGCCGCAGTTGTGGTACAGCTCTATACTGTCCCCACTGCAGTGTCTCCCTCACCGCGCACCTTTTTGGCGACAACATAACGGTTCTGCGCTGTCACTACTGCGGCTACCAGCAGGCATTTCCGCAGCGGTGTCCCAACTGTGATTCCCCCTATCTCAAGCCCTTTGGTGGCGGCACGCAGCGGGTGGTTACGGAACTCAATCAGCGATTTCCCCAGTTGCGGGTATTGCGGTTTGACAGTGATACAACCCAACGTCAAGGTTCCCATCGCCAACTCTTGAGCCGCTTTGCCGCCGGCGAAGCAGATGTTATGGTGGGAACACAGATGCTGACTAAGGGAATTGATTTACCCCAAGTGGCACTGGTGGGGATTTTGGCCGCCGATAGCCTACTTCATTTACCAGATTATCAAGCCGGTGAACGAGCGTTTCAGGTGCTTACCCAAGTGGCGGGACGCTCAGGACGTGGCAGCAGTCCAGGGCGAGTTATCCTTCAAACCTATGTCCCTGAGCATAGAGTCATTCAGGCAGTCAAAGAGTATGACTGGAAAACATTTGCAACCCAAGAGCTGAGCGATCGCCAACCCTTGGGCTATCCCCCCCCACGCCCAACTCATCCTGCTGCGCCTCAATAGTCCCGATCCAGAGCAAGTGTCAACAACAGCACTGGCGATCGCCCAACAGTTGCAGACACTCCCACCAATTGCAGAGGGGACATGGGAAGTTCTCGGTCCAGCACCCGCCGCCATTGCCAAAATTGCTGACCGCTACCGCTGGCAAATTCTACTCAAAGGCTCCCCAAAAAACTTCTATCAGCTGAGCAAAGCTCTGTGTGATCTCAAAGACCAGTGTCCGCGCTCCACGCGCCTCAGTATTGATGTTGACCCCCTCAATTTCCTTTGAGATTGCCTGACAAGCTTTTAGTCCATGGCAAACTATTTGATTATATAACTATAATAGAATATAAGAGAGCAGTAAAGCAAGGAAAAACTCTTACCCTATTGCAAATCCCTATGGCCAAGTCAAAGTCTAACAAAAACCAAAAAATTGGGGAAACGGTGAGTGGCTCAGCACTCAAAGCTGCTGCCGAAGTTGAGATCCACCCTGCAAAACTGGGCGATATTACGCAGTATGCTCCAAATAAAGTTGGGCAGCTCTACAGAGGGAGAATCGGCAGTAGTTCCAGTGGCACAGTTTTTGAAGCCCAACAAATGCTGGAGAAAATTCCACCCTCGCAGCGTGCGGGGGCTACTCTTGAGGCGGCAGCGGCTAATGCCCCCCGTGCCTATTTAGAAGGAAAAAAGGCCAACCACATTGTGCCCTACAGCAAAAAGGGGTCGGCACCTTCCAACAACTTAGAGTGGGAAAGCAGCGCACTCAATCGTGCCCGTGGGGCGCAAGCAATGAGTCAGCAAGAACAGATGCAGCTAACAAGCCAAGCTAGGGTTGAGAATCTCAAGGGTGCTCTCAATGCGGGACTAGAAGCAGCCCCCAAAGGTGCAATGATTGGAGCAGGGGCTACTCTTTTCCTCTCTGTGCTCAGAAATGGTTTGGCCTTGGCAAGAAGCGAGATGAACGTAGCTGAAGCTGTTGTCAAAACTACCCAAGAAACAGCCCTTGGAGGTGGCATTGGGGGTGCCAGTGCCTTTACTGTAGCTGCCCTTGCTGCTGTTTTCCCGCCCGTTGCGTCAGCTTTAAGTGTCCTCTCACCAGTGCTGCTGGCTGCTGGAGGAGGAATGATGGTTTATGAAGTCTTCAGGATTTTTAGCGAGCACAGGGAAAAAGTAAGGGAAGCAGCAGAAAACCTTAAGCCACAGGCTTTAGAACAGCCAGAAGTGCACTCTAAATGGGAGACTGAACCCCAGTAGCAACTGCTCTCAGTGAAGGAGAGAGCTGCCGGAGTAAAGATTGCAAACTTAACCTTTGATTACTAGGGTTTGCCGACGGCTGTGCGCTTTGATTCTGGCAACTCAGTGTTGGAGGACTGTGAGATTAAGCTAAAAACAACGGGCGAGGCCATTGGTATTGAGATCATTGGTGAGCACACGGCTCCACAACTACTACGTTGTCAAGTTTGGAGTGGGGAGACAGGCATTCGATGACGAGACGGAACTACGCCCTTCATTGAGGAAATTGTCCCTCCTTCCCTTAGGAATCATCTCTACCGAAGATCCGCTGCAGTCTTCCGCAGAGAAGCTTGAGCAAACCACCACAGCAGGGTGACGGGTACTACGCCTAAAACAAAGCCTAGGGTTGCTGGAATCCAAAAACGCTGATCCAAAGAAGTGAGCGTAATCACAGCGCCAAAGGCAAAATTGACCAGATAGACCAGCAAGGGGGTAATCAGTTGCCCGCGGTTGACCACCACCGGCTTTGGCCACCAGGTGATCATGGCCAGCCCCATAAACACTGCTCCTGTACCTGTCCACCCCAAAATGTTGCGGTAGGGCATGCCAAAGAACTCACCAACATCCTGAAATTGCCAGAAGGGAATGGTGGTTTGACTCATGGCTGGATCCAAAACAAAATCCCAAGCCGTTAAAAAGATTGCTCCTAGGCCAACGGTGATCAGGACTGCCCCAAAACCCACTGGTTTGCCCTCCTGCAGAGGACGACTAATGAAACCGCTATAGGCCAATAGAAACGTGACCAGCCCCATATAAAACCAAGAGAGGGGAATAGTAAAAGGAACAAGGCCAGCAATTTTATACCCCAAACCACTGAGGTAACCGTAATGGCCAAAGGGAAAGCCGGTACTGGTACCCAACAGTTCACTGGTGAGGGAAATTCCCACCGCTGGCAGTAAAAATCCCAACAGCTTTTCTAAGCCAAAGTTGCGATAGACATAAAGGGCGATCGCCAGTGCACCGAGGAGAATATAAACCACCCCTCCATTTCCCATGCTCCACTGAAAAAGCTGCTGACCCCAAGTGGGCAAGGCCAGAATAAACTCAGGATGGGGCACAACGAGGAGCAACCCCGCCAAGCCAAAAGCCATTGCCAAGATGTGACCAATCAGGCACACCTGCTCGGCAGTGTAAAGTGCGTTCTTCATAGGGGCAATCTCAAAGGATAGGGGGCAATTGTTTACAAATGTTAATATGAGTGTACCACTCTCCTGTCTGCTAACCCCCAAAAAGGAGTTAGACCTTGCCAAGGGCATCATACCAATAACACTGCCCCGCCGTTAGCCTTTGGGGGATTACTCAGCTCCTCCTAATGAAGGTGCTGACTGCGCAAAAAGCGGTCAATGTCATCATTGGCACCAATCACCACCATAATGTCCCCCTTATTTAGCTTTTGGCTGGGACTGGGATTGATCTCAAACTTATCATCAAAGCGCAGGGCAATTAGATTGAGGCCATAGCGACTGCGGAGTTCCACCTCCGCAACCGTACGATTGTGAAAGGCTTCAGGCACTTTGACCTCTACAATACTTTTTTCGGGGTCGAGGTCAAACCAATCGAGAATTGCGGGTCGGGTGAGCGATCGCGCCAAGTCACAGCCCGCCTCATATTCTGGAAAGACAACGCGATCTGCCCCCACACGCTCTAGCAGTTTTTTGTGAATCTCTGAGGAAGCCTTGGCAACGACATTGGGCACGCCTCCCTCCTTCAGGTTTAGCGTGGTAATAATACTGGCATCCACATGATTGCCAATGGCTACAATCACTGTTTCAAATTCAAGAAAACCTGCCTCCTTCAGAGCTTGGGGATCTGTGGAGTCCAATTGAATTGCATGATCCACAATGTGATCCTGTAGGACTTGATTGACCAACCGCTCTTGATTGTCACTCCCTAGTACCTCGTAACCCATGCCGTGTAAGGTTTCGCACACCCCTCGGCCAAAGCGCCCCAGACCAATCACGGCAAACTGCTGCGAGATTTTGACCCCGCGCCCGCGAAAGAACATCGCTCCAAAATCCACCATTCGTGAGTTTCCTGTTGGCGTTGCTGTGCCGCTTTAACGACTTTTCTCTAAAATATGGGATACCTCAAGGGGATGCAATCTAGAGCAGCTCTCTTGAACCTGTTTTCTTCTTGGAAAACGGCTCCGCGCTGTTAAGGGGAGGTCAGGGAGTTGCTGAATTGGCCAGTTGCTGGAGACGCTGCTGAATGTGTTCAACGGCTGCACGGGGAGAAAAGCGCGGTACAGGAATGACCTGTTTGGCCGTTACCAAATAGACAACCGGAATTTCGTACTGATAGGCTTGCCACCAGTCTGGGCGACTCGTAATGTCGCGTACTTCAAGGGTAAATTCCTTGAGAGTGGCCAGCTTTTCTTGTAGCCCTTCACACAAGTGGCAGCCAGGCTTGCTATAGAGAATGAGATGACTCACGGTTGGGAGACAGATATAGAGGGGGTATCGCCAATGAAAGTGTGATTCCGTAGGCCAAAAATGGCTTCTACATGGCGGTAGTGCTTGATTTCAATGAGATTGTGGAAGGGGTCTGCCAAGAAGAAGGTTTGATGCTCTAGGGGAGTGTTGGGAAAGCGGGTGCGCGGCGGCTGATAAAATTCAAGCCCTTTTTTGACCACGCGATCGCGCAGGTTTTGCCAGTCGGCTGAGCCAAAAAAATCAGGCCAAAGTGGCGCGGATAGATGTTTTTAGGGGGGGTTAGGGGTTCATCGGTGACATGGGCTACCAGTTGATGGCCATACAGCTTGAGGATTAGACAGTGGGGGTTTTCCCGCCCTGGTTCACAGCCCAACCCGTCAATATAGTAGGCTTTAGTGTCCGCCAGATTGTTGACAGGAAATGCCAAGTGGAACAACACAGGAGCGATCGCTAACTGCGCCATGCACCCTCTTAAAAAACAGCGAAATTATCAGCTATTTTAGCAGGCTCTCTTTTCTTCAGCGCCCACTTTACTTACACCGAAATGGAGAGCAAGGATAGGGATAGTAAGGTACTCCATAAGGCGAGTAGTAAATCACCGGGCGAGGTGGATAGGGCACCGGTACAATAATGTAAGTCTGGGATTGCCCCGGCGGACGGTAAAAGATGGGATTGTAGGGAGTATATTGCGGGGTCTGTGGCCGCCCAAAAGACTCTAGGCCGGGGAAAAAGACATCTACCCCCGGCTGATGGGGAAAGAGGGGATAGGCGGCACGCATTGGGGGGGCGATCGCCAGCAGCGTCATGAGACTACCGATGGCCAGCGAGAGGAAGCGTAACATACAAGCCTCCAGTGAGAGAGTGCCTTTGGTGACGCTCAGCTAGCTAAGGAAGTTCCCGCAGAACGCGACTTAAAATCTCCACCATTTGATCAATGTGCGATCGCTCCACAATCAATGGAGGCGAGAGGGCAATAATATCCCCTGTGACTCGAATCAGCAGCCCCGCCTCAAAGGCGCGACAGAGGGCATCATAGCCACGGGCACCCCCTTGACCTTCCCGCGGTGCTAATTCAATGCCGGCCACCAAGCCCAAATTGCGAATGTCAATCACATGGGGCAGCCCCCGCAAGCTGTGGACAGCCTCCTGCCAATAGGGGGCAAGGGCAGCCGCCCGCTCAAATAGAGCCTCCTTTTCGTAGATTTCTAGGGTGGCTAAGGCAGCTGCACAGGCAAGGGGATGTCCCGAATAGGTATAGCCATGGAAAAACTCTATTTGCCCCAATGGCCCTTGCATAAAGGTTTCATAGATTTCATCGCGGACAATGACCGCCCCCATGGGCACAGCAGCATTGGTCAACCCCTTGGCCACAGTGATTAGATCTGGAGTAACGCCAAAGTATTGGCTGGCAAAGGGAGCACCAAGACGGCCAAAGCCAGTAATTACCTCATCAAAAATCAGCAGGATGCCATAGCGATCGCAAATGGCACGCAGGCGTTCTAAGTACCCCTGGGGCGGAATCAAAACACCCGTAGAACCCGCCAAGGGTTCGACAATGACAGCGGCAATTGTTGAGGCATCATGCAGAGCCACCAACCGCTCTAGCTCATCGGCTAAATGCGCTCCCCAAGCTGGCTGACCTTTGCTGAAGGCATTTTGTTCAAGATTGTGGGTGTGGGGCAGATGATCTACCCCTGCCAAAAGAGAACCAAAGAACTTGCGATTGGGAGCAATGCCTCCTACGGAAATTCCACCAAAGCCGACTCCGTGATAGCCCCGCTCACGCCCAATGAGCCGTTGGCGACTGCCTTCTCCCCGCAAGCGATGGTAAGCTAGGGCAATTTTCAAGGCTGTGTCCACCGCCTCAGAGCCAGAATTGGCAAAAAAGATATGGTTGAGAGGCTCAGGGGTAATGGCACGCAGGCGATCGGCAACTTGAAACGGCCCCGGATGCCCCATCTGAAAGGTGGGGGCAAAATCCAAGGTAGCTGCCTGTCGGGCGATCGCGCTCAAGATTTCAGGGCGGCAGTGTCCAGCATTGACACACCACAACCCCGCTGTGGCATCGAGAATAGATCGGCCATCAATACTTGTGTAGTACATCCCCGCCGCTGACACCAGAAGGCGAGGGCTTTGCTTAAACTGCCGATTGGCCGTAAAGGGCATCCAAAAGGGGTCGAGGTTAATCTCTGCAAGGGTAGGCAGCGTCATTACACTAAAACTAGAAAGCCAATTTGAACTAATTGGTGTCTCTGATGGAGGGAATTAGGCCAATAATATCGCGATAGGCCGCCACAATGACACAACTACTCCAAGGAGTTGTCACCAACACCCCTACACCGCAGAGGCACAAGCCTAAAGCATTGAAGAAAATAATTGACACGTTGAGAAAAAAGAAGCTCCACCAGTTACGGGAGATCAAGCGGCGACTGGTTTCTAGGGCTGGCCACACGTCAAACTGGTGCTCCACCACTAAAGGCAGTGCAAACATATAGGCTACCCCAAAGTAAATCCCCAGCAGCAGCAGGATAATACCCACCACGATTAAAACGGGTGTCAACGCCTCAGAGAAACGGGGGAGTTGATCGAGGAGGCTTAACAATTCGCCAATGTCCTCCTCTGAGGCAGCACCTTCAACAGCGCCCTGCTTTAATAGGCTTTGCAAGAGCGGCAATCCTGCAATCAGAAATAGGACACTGGCACTGACAACAAAGATATTAGTTATCAAAGTAACGATTAGATTTGTCCAAAAGACAGGCAAGAAGTAGTTATTTTTGAACGCGCCAAAGAAGTGAGTAAATTCAGGTTTTTGGTTACGGGCAATCTGAAAACCAAAAAAGTAGTAGCCTGCGGAGAAAGGTCCTGTCAGAATAATGCTAACAACCAGACCAGCCACTGGAAGATTGCTGAGCACAACATTGATAATGAAAACAAGCATGAAGAAGCCAATGTAAGCAGCGGGCTGGGTGCTGAAAATTTGCCAACCCTCCGTCAGGTACCAGCCAATCCGCACTTGGTAAGAACGACTGGCGATCGCTTGGGGGGTATGTTCTGACTGACTGTACATGATGACGGCTCCAGGGATTTGCCTTGAGCCTAGCGATTATTCTGTCCTGCACCAATCTTGAGTGTGTCACTTTTTGATATTTTGATGGCAGATTATTAACGTTTGTACACAATCACTGCTATACTGAGTTACAAAATCTAAAATAGAGATAAAAAATTAGTATTCACGGTGCAAGAATAACTTAAAGGCGGGGGAAGGAATTCCAAGAATTGTTACAAGTGATGCGTCAATGACTTCTCGATAAAGAGAAGGCGGGGGAATGATGTTCAGTCTTGTGGCGACGATCGCCTTGGGTTTGTTAGCGGTGTTTTCTTGGACACCTTTGGCTCATAGCCAAACCCATAGCACGCTACAGGTGGGGGCAACGGTCATTAAAACCTGCCAAGTCAGCCGACCCGCCCAACCTTCGAACCTACGAAATGGGAACTACAGCTTACAGACCGATTGCGTCCAACCAACTTCAACAAACCCTGTGGAACAAGTGGTGCTGTTAGCTAAGGAATGGGGATTGATGGACAATGCTCAGCCAACAATGATGCGGTTGGTTACCTATTAAGCGCTATAAGCGGTTGGCAACAAAATTTCACCTGCATGGCTCAGAGGCCAAGGACGGGCGATCGCTCAACCAACAACATTCTCAAGGGTGACAAATTCCCAAATGTGGGAGTCATTGCTGTGGTTGCGGTTATCCCCGTACCAAAGAGCATCTTTTTTGGCGCTGTGACGGGGGATAGGGTCTGGATGGGGAGATTGTTTGCAACAGCAGTGGGGCGATCGCTAACAATAGGTGATCTTTTCCACCGCAAGGCGATCGCCTAGCCAGAAAATTCGCTCTATTGACTCCGAGGGAATAAAAGCGACTCAGTTACAAAAATGCAAATCATAAAATTAGTATTAGACACTGTTCCTAGGGCTTCAGTTTTTTTTAATCTCTGGCACCCGTAGCCCCTTGCTAGCCAGCCACTCTGGGTTAAAAAGCCGCGATTGATAGCGGGAACCCCCATCGCACAGCACAGTGACAATCGTGTGGCCAGGACCAAGTTCCTTAGCAAGGCGCACCGCTGCCCCCACATTAATACCCACGGAGCCACCCAGGAAAAGGCCATCGTAGTGCAGCAGTTGATAAATGATTTCAAGGCACTCTTGATCCTCAATTTGAATCGCATCATCAATGGGAGCGCCTGCTAAGTTTGCCGTAATGCGGCTATTGCCAATGCCTTCAGTAATGGAACTACCACTACTGCTGAGGGTACCTGTTTTTACATAGCTATAGATGGCACTGCCCATTGGATCGGCAATCACGGTGCGAATGGCCGGATTTTTTTCCTTCAGGTACATGGCTACACCTGCATAGGTTCCCCCAGTGCCGGTTGCCGCTACCCAGACATCAATTCGGCCATCGGTTTGCTGCCAAATTTCAGGTCCTGTGGTTTCATAATGGGCTTGGCGATTGGCAAGGTTATCGAATTGGTTTGCCCAGATGGCATTCTCCATTTCAGCAGCAATACGCCCGGAGAGCTTCACATAGTTATTGGGATCTTTATAGGGTACGGCAGGAACCGGGCGCACCTCGGCACCCAGAGTACGCAGTAAGTCAATTTTCTCTTGGGATTGAGTCTCAGGAATAACAATTAGGCACTTGTAGCCTTAGCATTGCAGATGTGGGCTAGGCCAATGCCCGTATTGCCCGCTGTACCTTCGACCACAGTACCGCCGGGTTTGAGGAGGCCTTTTTTTTCAGCATCTTCAATGATGTAAAGGGCTGCCCGATCCTTGACAGAGCCACCGGGGTTGAGGAACTCTGCCTTACCGAGAATTTCACAGCCTGTGAGGTCACTAAAGTAGTTCAGGCGAATCAGCGGCGTCTGACCGATGGTGCCCACAAAACCCTGTTTGATATCCATGCCGTCGTTATTGGGAGTTGACTGAATACTTTTATGGTAAAGGGGTTTGCCGCCAGAATTTCCTTGAGGGGGCGATTCCAAAGCGTGCCTTTAGCATTCGCTTTTGCTATGATTAAAGATCCAAAGATCCTTGGAGAGGTGGCAGAGTGGTTGAATGCGCTTGACTCGAAATCAAGTTTAGGGTAACACCTAACGGGGGTTCGAATCCCCCCCTCTCCGTTCACTTGGTATCACTCTCAGTGGAGTGAGCTAGAGAGCCAGAAGTGTTGAACAATAGACGAAAGCATGGCAGCTCAGGGAGAGTGATTTTTCCCATAGATTCTACAGTGATAACGTTAACCAGTAAGCTGCTGTGGCAAGAGGGATATCCTGCGGTAAAACTCTGAATGGGTTTAGGATCACAGATTGTTAGAGCGGTTGATGACGAAGAATTTGAATG
>DVDZ01000029.1 GCA_015296025.1 Thermosynechococcus sp. M46_R2017_013 | reverse complement strand
ATTGAGCGTAAACGCTTAACCCTGAAATTCAGTTGCTTCGGTAGATCCCTGCTGCTTACGGCACTACCACGCCGCTCACTTCACAGGCGATCTGGGCGTGTCTAACTTCTAATCTGAGTACATTAATTTAATTGCGCACCCGCAAGGCGCGGTTTCGGCCTAGCCAAACCAAAACCCAAGGACGGCTGCGCCTGCGCGCTATCCTTCCGCTGTTAGCTTGCTCCCGCGCAGCGGGTCGATCGGCTTCTGTGGAATCTGTGGGTGTAATCACAGATGTGGGACTCTTCCTCAGTCTATGGTGCAGCCGTTGGAGCGGCTGAATCGTCCCTATACCGCTTAGAAGCCCTGCAGCCGATGCGGTAGGATCAAAAGGGCAATTTTTGTATTCGAGGTCAGCAGTGACAGTTCGTGTTCGTTTAGCGCCGAGTCCGACGGGAAATCTGCACATTGGGACTGCCCGCACCGCTGTATTTAACTGGCTCTATGCCCGCCACCGGGGAGGCAAATTCATTCTCCGGATTGAGGATACCGATCGCGAGCGCTCTCGACCCGAATATACCGAGAATATCCTTGAAGGGTTGCAATGGCTAGGGCTGACATGGGATGAAGGTCCGTATTTCCAAAGCGATCGCCTTGATTTATACCGCCAAGCAATTCAAACCCTTTTGGATAAGGGATTGGCCTACTACTGCTACTGTACCCCCGAAGAACTCGATGCCCTACGCTCAGAGCAAAAGCCAAGGGCAGTAGCCCCCCGCTACGACAACCGTCATCGCCATTTGACCCCACAGGAACAAGCTGCTTTTGAGGCAGCGGGGAGAACCCCCGTCATTCGCTTTAAAATCGAGGACGATCGCCAGATTGAGTGGCAAGATTTGGTGCGCGGTCGGGTCAGTTGGCAGGGGGCTGATCTGGGTGGCGATATGGTGATTGCGCGGGCTGCCCCCCGAGGCGAGATTGGCTATCCCCTCTACAACTTGGTAGTTGTGGTGGATGACATTGCCATGGGCATTACCGATGTCATTCGCGGTGAAGACCACATTGGCAACACACCGAAGCAAATTTTGCTCTACGAAGCCCTTGGCGCCACCCCTCCCAACTTTGCCCATACCCCCTTAATTCTCAACTCAGCCGGACAAAAACTCTCAAAACGGGATGGGGTCACCTCGATTTCTGACTTTCGAGCCATGGGGTACCTAGCTCCCGCTTTGGCCAACTACATGACACTTTTGGGTTGGTCGCCCCCCCGAAGGGATGGGGGAACTCTTTACCCTTGATCTAGCAGCTAAGCACTTTAGTTTTGAACGAATTAACAAAGCAGGTGCCCGCTTTGACTGGGATAAGCTCAATTGGCTCAATCGCCAGTACATTCAGCAACTAGAGCCAGAGGAACTTTTGGCGGAACTCATCCCCTTGTGGCAGGGGGCAGGCTATGCCTTTGATGAGGGGAGCGATCGCCCTTGGTTACTGGATCTTGCCCAACTCCTTCAACCTAGTCTCAACACCCTTAAGGAGGCCATTGATCAGGGGGCAGTTTTCTTTCTACCCACTGTTACCTTTGATGCAGAGGCAATGGCGCAACTGAGCCAACCCCAAACTGCAACCATCCTAGCCTATTTACTAGACCACTTACCCTCAGAGCCAACGCTAGCTGTGGAAATGGGGCAACACTTGATTCAGCAGGCCACCAAAGCGGCGGGTGTTAAAAAGGGGGTCACCATGCGATCGCTCCGCGCTGCCCTTACCGGTGCCGTGCATGGACCTGATTTAATGGCCACTTGGCAAATTCTCCACCAACGGGGTTGGGATCAACCGCGACTTGCGGCAGCCTTGAAACAGGTGCAAACTACTTCCTAGGGGTTAGGGGAGCGATCGCAGATCGTTTGGCTTAAATGAGCCCCACTCAAATTTGCTTGAAACAAATTGGCATTCATCAGGTTCGCGCCCCGTGGATCACAATTGGGGCATTGAGCCTTTCTAGGAACTGTTGCGCATAGGCAGGATTTTCAGCATTGGCAACCGCTGGTACAACCAATAACAAAAGAGCTAGAGAAAATACTTGCGGCTCCACTAAAAGATTAAGTTTTGCAAAATTTCGTTCTCTTAAGTGTTGTATTACTTGCGGTGACTATTGCGAAGACTTTTGCAACTCCACAGTAGAAAAGGGCTGTACAGAGGCAACCCGTCCTCAATGAAGAGAAAGGCAAATCAAAGAGTAATAATTTTGCCAAAAGTGCCAACGTGGCCACTAATAGTGTTACCAAAAACCCCACAACCGCGCATCTGTGCCGGCTTGCCGCTGCGAAATCTCCTCCAAGGTGGACTCTACCGTATCAATCCGCTGCCCTAACTGTATGAGCCGCTGCTCGAGTTTGGCT
>DVDZ01000059.1 GCA_015296025.1 Thermosynechococcus sp. M46_R2017_013 | reverse complement strand
CGGCGTTTCAATTACAGGTAACCCATGGTGAGCTGCCACCCGCGCCACCAGCTCAGAGCTGCTGATGGATTTAATCACTGCCCCCCGATGGGGACTGTGCTGTACTAAGTGGTCAATCAAGATGGGAAGAATTTCTTGGGCGGTGTACAGCACCCCCTCGCCATCAATCACCGCCAAGCGATCGGCATCGCCGTCAAAAACTAGGCAGACGGTGGGAATCATGCTCTGTTGTTGCCGCAGTTGCTCTTGGGTTGCGGTTAAATACCGGCCAATCGGTTCAGGGGCACCGCCCCCAAAGAGGGGATCGCGATCGCGCCGAAACTCCCGTAGGGGTAAATCCAACAGTCGCTCTAGTCCACCGGCGGCGACCCCATGCATAACATCGGCACAGACTAAGAGTTTACCCGTGGCGATCGCCTCGCGAATCGGCGCTGGATCAACATGACTCCGCAAAGCTGCACAATAGCTTGGCCAAGGATCAAAGACTTGATAGTCCGTTTTTGCTTCACATACCAATGGTGGGTCTCCCTGAGCCAACTGTGCTTCGATAGTTTGGGTAACGGTTGTGGGGACTGAACCGCCAAAGGCGCCCTTCACCTTCAGTCCTGCATAGATAGCAGGATTGTGACTTGCCGTAATCACCAAGCCACCAATTGCTCCCGCCGCTTTGACTGCCCAGCTAAAGGCGGGGGTGGGTGCTGCGCAACTAGAAAGCCATACCTCATAGCCTTGGCTGACAAGTAGCTGGGCAACAGCTGCCGCAAACTGTTCCGCTAAAAACCGGCGATCATAGCCAACAATGATTCGAGGCGGTATGCCCTTGCCATAGGTTTGATAGAGGACTACCGCCGCTGTTTTAGCTGCCCGCAGCAGACGGTTAAAGGTAAATTCGGCACCAATGATGCCGCGCCAGCCATCAGTACCAAAGCGAATGGGGGCATCCTCAGGAATCAAAACTTGGTCTAGGCGAAGGACAGAACCAACCATAGAGCGCAACACTCAAAACCCCTCTGAACATATCATGCTGTTGTGCAGCCCTTTTCCGAAGTGGAAATGAGAATGATATAATTATTGCGAATTGTTAATTAGGCGATGGGCACTGCTGCTAAGTGCCTTTCGGACATGATTAACCCCTACTAGCCTAGACCTGCATCACCTTTAGAGAGGTATTGAACACTATGGCATTTGTACAAGAACCCCTGCCCTTTGATCCAGGTGCCCTTGAACCCTATGGCATGTCTGCGAAAACTTTTGAATTTCACTATGGCAAGCACCATAAAGCCTACGTGGACAACCTCAACAAACTCACCCAAGATACTGAACTGGCTGACAAATCTCTTGAAGATGTTATTCGCATAACCTATGGCGATGCAGCCAAAGTGGGCATTTTCAACAATGCCGCTCAAGCGTGGAATCACACCTTCTTCTGGAATAGCCTTAAGCCCGGCGGTGGTGGTGCCCCCACAGGAGATGTAGCGGCTCGCATTAACAGTGCTTTTGGTAGCTATGACGAGTTCAAGTCCCAGTTCAAAAATGCGGCTGCTACTCAATTTGGCAGCGGCTGGGCTTGGTTGGTGCTCGAAGCTGGTACGCTGAAGGTAACCAAAACCCCCAATGCGGAGAATCCGCTGGTTCATGGTCAAGTGCCTCTGCTGACCCTTGACGTGTGGGAGCACGCCTATTACCTCGACTACCAAAACCGTCGTCCCGACTTCATTGATAACTTCCTCAACCAACTGGTGAATTGGGACTTTGTTGCCAAAAATCTAGCGGCTGCCTAAGATTCCTCATCTAATTTGCCACTACTGTATCAACTGTATAACTTCACTGACCCCCGTTCTCGTTGAGCGGGGTTTTTATTGCCAAGGAGTGAGTCAGCCACAGCCGTATAACATGGTTAAGTTAAGATTAAGATAAAAGCAAGTTTCGTTAATCAACGTTAATTTAATAGTGGTATTTCTTTGGGCGTTGAGCAAGGGGGGCTTATGGAAACCCTAGGGCATATCGCGTACGCCGCTTTTGAAAAGTACTACCGCAAAATCAGCAAACATGAGCCGGGGGTAATTCGAGACCGCGATGTTGAAGCAATTCACCAGATGCGGGTGGGTCTGCGCCGCCTGCGAACAGCTCTGGAGGTGTTTTGCAACACAGTGCGTTTGCCCAAGGGGGTTTCAATTCAGCGGGTGCGGGCGATCGCGGGCAGCCTCAGTCCCGTACGGGATTTAGATGTAATGATGCTGGCGCTCAAGGAACAGTATTACCCTCATTTGCCTCGCCCTGAGCAACAACAACTGGCAAAACTAATTAAGAAACTTGAAAAACAACGCACAGAACTTCTGCAAAAAGCCCTCCAACTGCTGCGGAGCGATCGCTATCGCAAATTGCAACAGGGGCTAGAAGAATGGCTAGCTGCCCCGCAATATCGTGAGATTGCCAACTTGCCAACGGAACTGATTGCCCCGGATATTTTGTTGCCTTTGGTGTGTCAACTGCTGCTGCATCCAGGGTGGCAAGTGGCCATTGAATGGCAGGGCGATCGCCCCATCTTCCTTGCGGTGAGTAACCCGCCCCAGTGGCTGCAAACAGCGGGTGAAGAACTCCACGATCTCCGCAAGCAAACCAAGCGAGTCCGCTATCAAATGGAACTCTTTAGCAGTGTCTATGGAGACGCCTTCAGCAAGCAGGTGGATGCCTTTGCTCAGTTGCAGGAACTTTTAGGTACACTTCACGATGGCGTTGTCCTCCATGACTTTTTCCGTACCCAACTCGGACTCAACCTCCGCCAAGCCTCTCCTTGCCTCGCAGAAATGATTGCCCTTGAGCAGACACGCCAGTGGCAAACTTGGCGCTGCGTCCAGCAGGAATACCTCAGTCCCGAAAAACGCCATCAAGTGCGCTCCTTGCTCCTGATGCCACCAATAACAATGAGTACCAATGGCAACTCCTTTACTCATTCGATGATCTCCTCTGCCAACTGAGAGAGAGGGGGCAGTAATGGTAACAATTGATTTTCAGTTGTCCTAGAGCGATCGCCCTTGCCAATCTGTATGCGACGATAAACATAAAACCCCTGCCAGTCGAGGAGAACAAAAAACGAATGAGCGTTATCGAGCAAAAAGCTTTAAGTGTCGGTCTGCGGGTGCGCGTCAAGACCCCCACTGTGGTCTATCACCATCCTGAGCATCGGAACGAACCCTTTGACCTTCAAGGGATGGAAGGAGAAATTTGCGCCATCCTCAACGACTGGCAAGGTCGTCCGATTAGTCCCAACTACCCAATTCAGGTGCGCTTTAGTCCTAAGTTCATTGCCCATTTGCACCCCGACGAACTGGAAGTGATTTAGGTACGCTGGATATGCCTCCCCGTTGGCCCCGTAAGCCCGATCGCCGTGATCCGAGCTATCGCCGCTTGGACGATCGCATGAATTTTGCTGTCCATGTTGCCCTTTTTGCTGCTTTTAATTCCGGTGGCTGGTTTTGGCATCGATTGCAACCTATGGCAGTGCCCTTTATGCCGACGGTAACACTGGTGTGGTTAACGTTGTTGGCAGTCCATGCTCTCTATGTGTTCGCGATCGCCCGTTATGCCGACTGAAACCAAGCTTTTCTGCTCCCTTAGGTCATAGCTGTAACAACCGAGCGCGATCGAGATTAATGCACAGGCTCCCGCAAGACTTGAGAACTAGATAGGGACTTAGAAAGCACCCTCCCCTATCAATTTTCACAGCTTTACCCCTATTGGCGCCATGGTCATAATTTATCCACTTGCGCAGGAGACCTTGGCGGATGTCAACAAAATGTACTCTTAATCCGGATTACAGGAGGGGTACGCAACCGGGGCACATCCACCGCTCCACCGCATACCTATCAACAAATCGTCTTGTATGAACAGATCACCGATGGCAGATTGCGCCTAGTCGGCCAGCAGCCCTTGCAAAATCTAGTTGGGGATCAAGAGGCCACCGTGATGTTTGAGCGTCCTTGGAACATGTCACCCCCAGCAGAGAGGGAGGTTCCACCTAGCTATGTGCTGGAGATTGGCGACAATCCAGATATTCGGATTGATAGTAACTCCAACAATGATGACCGTCGCTTAGGAAGTCATCGCCTTGAACGCAGTGGCGCTCAGAGGAGGACACTCTTTGTTCGTCTGCTATCAAGAAAGTGCACAAAAGTGTACACTGTTCTCTTCCTGCCCCGAACGCATTCGTATCTGACAGTTACCAGAAGCAGACTGTAGCCTGCTTCTAGTAAACGTAACTTTCCCGACCACCTTTAGAACCTTTCCAGAGGTGGTACCAGCATTGCCGGACGGACTCGCCACGGGTAGAGCAGTTGCGGTTGCCAGCCGTTTCAGGTTTTCCATGAGACTATTACACACTATTGCATACGATTGTCAGTACTAGAGTTTAGCTCCTATGGGCGATCGCACAGTAACCTACAGTCCAGCCTTTACCCTTGTGCCCACTTACGAGTGCTTTAACCGCTGCACTTACTGTAACTTTCGCCGCGATATTGGCAGCAGCGGCTGGTTAAGCGTAGAGGCAGCCGCCAAACAACTTGCTGCTCTTGACTCCGAGCACGTGCGCGAAATCCTCATTCTCAGTGGCGAAGTTGCTCCTAATAGTCCTCAGCGCTCCCAATGGTTGGAGCGTCTTTACGAGCTAGCCACCCTGGCGTTGGACTGTGGATTTTTGCCCCACACCAATGCCGGTCCCCTCACTCGAGCGGAAATGGCCTATCTCAAGCAGGTGAATGCCTCGATGGGACTCATGCTAGAACAATTAACCCCAAAACTGTTGCACACCGTTCATCGCCACGCCCCCAGCAAAGATCCCCAACTGCGCTTGAGGCAACTGGAACAAGCAGGGGAACTGGGCATTCCCTTCACCACGGGGTTGCTCCTGGGGATTGGCGAAGAACCCGAGGACTGGGCAGAGACCCTCACCGCCATTGCTGAGTGCCATCGGCGTTGGGGACACATTCAGGAGGTCATTCTGCAACCCCACAGTCGCGGCCAGCGGCAGGAAGAAGCCCTACTGGGATTTGATTTAAGCCAGTTACCACAGCTGGTGAGCTGGGCGCGATCGCTCCTGCCTCAAGACATCACGATTCAAATTCCGGCAAATCTGGTTACCCAGCACAAGCTCTTGCGGGCATGTCTAGAAGCAGGGGCGCGGGATTTGGGGGGCATTGTCCCGCTAGATCATGTCAATCCCGACTATCCCCATATGGACATTGACCAACTGAGAACTCAGCTCCAGGCTTGGGGATGGGAACTCGTTCCCCGATTGCCGATTTACCCTCAGTTTCTAGATTGGCTCCCCCCTGTTTTGAGGAGAAGAGTTCCTCAGGGCTATTGCTAAAACAGCCAGCCAGTCATTAGGCAATATGCTAACCTATTGTTCTAGCAAATAGAAGTGAGATTGGCAGTGCTAAGTCCTAATTGGTTGTTACTGCAACTGGGAATTCATATCAACCTATTGCAGCTGGTTCAATGACACGACAGTATGGAGACTGGAGTTGGCCAATTTCCTACCTTGTCTCTCTTGTTGGTGGCCTTTACTTCTTGTTACGGGGGAAACGGCTAAAAGCTTCCGAGCTTGCCTGTTTTGGCTGGCACTGTTTGGCTATAAGATGCTGATTTTGCCTTTCCAAAGTCTGAACTGTGTGATTAGGAGTGAACTGCCGAAGAAATTACAAACTCTTGTTTGAGGGAGGTGGGATTGTCTTGGATGCTGTTGAGACCAATCAAAATTAGCTTGTTTCCTTGCTTTTAACTTTCTTTGTGCCGTAACTCCAATCCCAGTTGGTAGATACGCCGGCGTGGCAAGCCAGTAAGAGTTGCTATCTGGCTGCTAGCTTGAGTAAGAGAAAAGCCTTGCGCCAGTAGGGCACTTAGTTCTTCTTTGAGAGCTTCCCAGTCCACGGCTGAAGAGGAGGAAGTAGCTCCCCCTATCACCAGGGTGTACTCGCCGCGGGGAGGATGATCAGCGAGATGGGCACAAGCAGTAGCCAACGTGCCGCGCCAAAATTCTTCGTGGCGCTTCGTGAGTTCACGGGCAAGTACGAGCAGGCGATCGCTCCCTAATACTTGACATAGCTCTGTTACCGTTTGTACCAAACGATGGGGGGCTTCGTAGAGAAGAATCGTGCGAGTTTCCTGTTGTAATGCGGCTAGTCGCTGCTGGCGATCGCGCCCCTTGGCAGGCAAAAAGCCCTCAAAGCAAAAGCGATTCATGGGTAATCCTGAGGCCATCAAGGCCGTTAGGGCAGCGTTTGCACCGGGAATCGGCGTCACAGGAATGGCTGCGGCAATGCAGGCAGTAATTAATTCATAGCCGGGATCGGACACCCCCGGCAGGCCCGCATCACTGACGAGGGCAATCTGCTGACCTGCTTCTAGGCGCTGAAGCAGTTGGGGGACACGCTGTCGGATATTGTGCTCATGGAGGCTAATTTGTTGCGTGATAATACCAAAGTGCTGTAATAGGCGGCCGGTGTGGCGCGTATCCTCCGCAGCAATGAGATCTACCTCCTTGAGAATGCGCAGGGCACGAGCAGTTATGTCCTCCAGGTTACCAATGGGGGTACCCACTACCCACAATTGTCCGATGCCCATCAGGAAATTTTTTCGCCACTGAGAATAAAGATCGGTTCCACCGCTGCAAAAATTTGGTGTCCCCCCCGCGTTTCCAGACGATTAATCACCGATTGCACCACCTCTAGACTGCGGGCTTGGACTGTTGCGAAACCTTCAGAGAGGGCATAGAGATTTTCCAAACTGCTGGCGATCGCCACCAAACGGCCACCGGGGGCAAGATACTCCCAAGCTCGGAGTAAAACTTCTTTAATCGGGCGCCCCCCTTCAAGGCAAATGCGCTGCGGTGTACCGCGTAACCGAGGAAAGCAATCTGGCGCTGAACCGGCAACAATCTGGACATTTTTGACGCCAAAGCGATCACAATTGCGCTGAATGAGATCAACAACTTCCTCATCGCGTTCAATCGCAATCACCTTTCCCCGTTTCGCCAAGCGTGCTGCTTCAACGGCAATTGTACCCGTGCCTGCTCCCACATCCCAAAGGCAGCAGTCCGGCTCAAGCCGCAAATACGAAAGCATCAATAACCGCGTTTCCCGTTGGGTGAGGGGAATACCTGGCAATCGCTCAAAAAGACTATCGGGGATACCCGGAGTAACAAATGGCCAAGGATCCGCCGTCATGGAAACTGCCTAAAATACTTAAGCGTTACTGCTTTGAGCGAGCAGCCGTTCCTTGAGTTGTGCTAAGGCATCTGCCCAGCGGGGATCCGGTTCAACAGCTTCCGTATCCATGGAGCCGTATTCCGTGGACACAGAATTCGCTTGGGTACGCCGCCCATTATTTTTGTTATTTTTGCGATTGTTGCTGCGGTTACTGGGAGTGGGCTTTTCTGCCGCTACTTCTTCTTTTTCTTTTTCTTTGGCTTCAGATTTGGGCTTGTCGTTGGCCTTCTCAATCTTGAGGGGATTGTCCTTAAAGGTGTAGCCGTTGAGTTTCTCAATCACCTGATCCGCTACTTCCTCGGACTCGACGGTGACAAAGCCAAACCCCCGGCACTTGCCAGTTTTGCGATCGGTAATCAGTTTAGTGGTACCTATTTGGCCTACCTCTTGATGAAAGAGGGCTTCTAGTTCCTCGCGGCTCAGTTCACGCGGCAGATTGCCCACATATAAACGTACAGACATAAAAAACCTCCCTTACGCAGCTTAAAAACAACAGGATTGAAAAATGGACAGTCGGGCGTGAGAAACCGCTCGCAACTGAGGCCTACGTCCCACAGTGGCACGTAAAGCCGCCGTCTCTATTGGTGGTGTAAAATGACTAGTCTGGTCCACAGCGATTATTGTTAGTTGAGAACCGCAATAGATGGAGCAGAGCAAAAGCAATGTACGCACTTAGCTCTTAAGTTATCTCTACTTAGGCTAACACGGTTTCTCCACCTAGAGCTAGAATTTTGCGGGAAAATTTTGCCGTGGCAGGGCAAACGCGATATGGCACAATAATCAATGCTGTTTTTGCGATGGGATGCCTGTGACTGCGACTGCTCTACCTCGTCGGCCTGTTTTCCCCTTTGCGGCGATTGTCGGTCAGGATGAAATGAAACTGTCACTGTTGCTCAATGTGATCGACCCCAAAATTGGGGGCGTCATGATCATGGGCGATCGCGGTACGGGCAAATCAACTACAATCCGTGCCCTAGCGGATCTGCTACCCGAAATCGAGGTGGTGGCCGATGATCCATTTAATAGTCACCCCAGCGATCCCGATCTGATGAGCGATGCCGTGAAGGTGGCTGTGGCAGCGGGTGAACCAATTCACACCGTTAAGAAAAAAGTGCCCATGGTGGATCTGCCGTTAGGGGCAACTGAAGACCGGGTGTGCGGCACAATTGACATTGAAAAAGCGCTTGCTGAGGGGGTGAAGGCCTTTGAGCCGGGACTTTTGGCGAAAGCAAATCGCGGCATTCTCTATGTGGATGAAGTCAACCTCCTCGACGATCACTTGGTGGATGTCTTGCTTGATGCGGCTGCCTCCGGCTGGAATACTGTTGAGCGCGAGGGTATTTCCATTCGGCACCCTGCACGATTTGTCTTAGTTGGTTCTGGTAACCCAGAGGAAGGCGAACTGCGACCGCAACTACTGGATCGCTTTGGCATGCATGCTGAGATTCGAACAGTAAAGGATCCTACGCTGCGGGTGGAAATTGTGGAACAGCGATCGCAATTTGATCAAAACCCCGCAGCCTTTCTGGCAAAGTATCAAGCCCAACAGGAAGCGCTACAGGCCAAGTTAGTTGCCGCCCAAGCTCTATTGCCCAGCGTCACCATTGACCACGAACTGCGGGTAAAAATTTCCCAAGTGTGCGCCGAGCTAGATGTGGATGGCCTGCGGGGGGATATTGTGACCAATCGCGCTGCCAAGGCTCTAGCTGCTTTTGAGGGACGCACGGAGGTCACCGTTGAAGATATTGCGCGGGTCATTGTCCTCTGTCTGCGCCACCGGCTGCGCAAAGATCCTCTAGAGTCTATTGATTCTGGGTATAAGGTGAGCAAGGTCTTCCGAGAGGTCTTTGGTGTAGAGATTGCTGCCTAGGCTGAAGATTGCAACCGCTCTAATCTCCACTCGTAGAGCGATCGCGCCACCCCTTTCTCAGGCACTTGATCCTGTTGGTCTTGATTGAAAACTGGGCGCAGTAGATTTAACAGCCCTTGATGAATTTTTTCTGTGGGCGCATCTGCCAATTCACTCAACTTTTCAAGGCTGATTGCTCGATCGCGGTGAACAACTCCATTACCTGCGCCATTTTTTTAACTAGGGAATCATCCTCTGGACGCTGCTCTGCTTTTTGCCATGCTCGCCACAGTCCTCCCAATATTGGGTCGCGATACTTTTCTTCACTTTCACTTCCCTGAATATGCCAATTTTTCTGTTTACATTACCAAAGTAGGAGTTGCTCCAGCATCTTGGCAAATTGCATCAAGGCCACCGTATAGTTCCCCTGCTGCAAGCTCAGCTCAATCAATAGCTCATATTCCCATATTTTCAAAAAGTTGCTCTCTGCCGTCTCACCGTTGGGACAGCGAATGACCGTTGCCTGACACCACTCCCGCCGTTGAGCTTTGCTAGTCACTGCTCTGGTAGCCTTTTGATCCAGCCAGTCTTCTCCCTGAATCGCCTTGAGAAAATGGGGAATGCTCCAGTTTGTGGCTAATGGCTCGCATTAGCCAATTGATAAAGCGCCTCATGGCGATCGCGATGGGCCTCAAGCAGTACCTTGGCGGCAGTAAAGTCACCCCGTTTCCAAGCGGTGGCAATCCGCTCGCGCTCGAGGGGCCAAAATACTTCACTGAAGGACACCACCTCAAAGCCTTCAGCACAGCGGGCCAACTGATTGGTTAATCAAAAAATGGCCTTGGCTCCGTGGGGATAATTTGGCTAACGGGATACCGACGTATGAGACAAGGCATCCGCTATTTGCGGCACAGACCCTTTGGTTTGAATGTGCAACTGCCAATTGCCGTGGTCGGACTTTGGCAAATTCTCGATGTACTGCTCTACCTGTTTCTTTGTAAAGTTCCACAGTTGTTGCCTATTGTTCACATCCACTGAACATTTCCAGACTGCAACTTTGAGATGAGGATATCTTTGTCGAATTGCCCCCGCCATCAATTGCGCTAGCCAATAGGTATCGGCGGCTCGAAATTACCAATCCACTGAGTCTGGCTGATCGGTTCCCCAGAGAATCACCTCTGGATGTTCTTCAACCATCATTGCACCGCCAGCCCACCTGTCGGTTACCCACAGTCATTATTCAGTGTTGTCTTCATTTGCATTAAGTTATGGATATTACTGAGGAGGTTGCTCAAGGGCGATCGCCCCCAAGTAACCGCGGCGGTAGTCCTGCAATAGGTGTCGTGCCGCCCGCTCTAAGTCCCCATGGTAGCGGTGGTGGGCGAGATCGTGCAGATAGGTTTCCCCTGTGTCAGTAACAGCTAGACCATAGCGATCGCTAAGGCGATCGGCGTGTCCTAACTTGTGCAACAACTCCACTAGAATCGGTGCCACCCGGCAAGGATCGTAGGCCGCTTGGCCAATGTCATCACAAATGGCCAGTTTTACCGCCGCGTCTTGATCCTTGAAATTCATCGGCAAGACACCGGGGGCATCCAAAAGTTCTAATGTGGGCGACAAGCGCACCCAGCGCAACTGCCGTGTCACGCCGGGACGGGCGGCACTTTCGACAACCCGCTGCTGTAGGAGGCGATTAATGAGTGCTGATTTGCCAACATTGGGAAACCCCAAGACAACGGCACGCACCGCTCTTACCTGCATGCCCCGCTGTTGACGGCGCTGGTTCATTGCTGCCCCAGACTGCACTGCCGCCTGTTGGAGTCGGCGAATCCCTTCACCCCGCTGCGCATTTGTGAAAAAGACCGTTTCCCCCTGTGCCTCAAACCATGCCAGCCATTGCTGGCGATCGCGATCGCTAATTCTGTCCATGCCATTAAGCACCAAAAGGCGGTGCTTGCCGCTGGCCCACTGCCGAATTTGGGGATGGCAACTGGCAAGGGGTATCCGTGCATCCCGCACTTCAAAGATGACGTCCACTTGTTTGAGCTGTTCTTTGAGGGCGCGTTCTGCTTTGGCAATGTGGCCGGGATACCACTGAATTATTGAACTCATAGAGATTCCACCCTCTTTCTTCGAAGAACAATAGAGCGATCGCCCCCTTGGGTGCTGTTAAATTAATTCAAGGCAATGATTAGTGATTTTTGAATAGAGATTGGCCTAGGATTATATCCTTCTGATTAGAAACCCATAAACAACTCTAAAGATTGATAACTCAAACCTATAGAATAATTAAGAATCTCCAAAGCAAAAGTTATTGCATTGGGTATCAACTAAGCTGATGCTTAAGCATAAGACCTACGACAACACTACAGGCTTGTGGATGGTTTTATCATCTCGCCGAGTACCCTACTGCTAAATTTTGCCCCATTTGGGGGAATCGTAGCGTTCATATTACCCATTGCAAAAGTTGCCCGTAGAGACTGCTCTATCTGGCACGCTAACCGTTAAAGAGGAACAACATCTATGGCCTATACGCAATCGAAATCCCAGAAAGCTGGGTATGAGGCAGGGGTAAAGGACTACCGCCTGACCTACTACACCCCTGATTACACTCCCAAAGATACGGATATTCTAGCGGCTTTCCGTGTGACCCCACAGCCAGGGGTGCCCTTTGAGGAAGCCGCCGCCGCCGTCGCTGCAGAATCCTCCACCGGCACCTGGACCACAGTGTGGACTGATTTGCTCACCGATCTAGATCGGTACAAGGGGCGCTGCTACGACATTGAACCTCTGCCGGGCGAAGACAATCAGTTTATTGCCTACATTGCCTATCCCCTTGATTTATTTGAAGAAGGTTCGGTAACGAACCTACTCACCTCGATTGTTGGCAACGTCTTTGGCTTTAAGGCTCTCAAAGCTCTGCGCTTAGAAGATTTGCGCCTGCCAGTGGCCTACCTGAAAACCTTCCAAGGCCCGCCCCACGGCATTCAGGTAGAGCGCGATAAACTCAATAAGTATGGTCGCCCGCTTTTGGGCTGCACAATTAAGCCCAAGCTGGGGCTGTCGGCAAAAAACTACGGTCGTGCAGTTTATGAAGCACTGCGCGGTGGGTTGGACTTCACCAAAGATGATGAAAACGTCAACAGTCAACCCTTCATGCGCTGGCGCGATCGCTTCCTATTTGTTGCTGATGCTATTCACAAAGCCCAAGCAGAAACCGGCGAAATCAAAGGTCACTACTTGAACGTGACCGCTGCCACCTGCGAAGAAATGCTAAAACGGGCAGAGTTTGCAAAAGAACTGGGAATGCCCATCATCATGCACGACTTCCTCACCGCCGGTTTTACAGCCAATACCACTTTGTCTAAGTGGTGTCGCGATAACGGGATGCTCCTGCACATTCACCGCGCCATGCACGCAGTGATTGACCGCCAGAAAAACCATGGGATTCACTTCCGCGTCCTGGCCAAGTGCCTGCGGATGTCCGGCGGTGATCACATCCACACGGGTACGGTGGTCGGTAAACTCGAAGGGGATAAGGCCGTCACCCTGGGCTTTGTGGATCTGCTGCGGGAAAATTATATTGAGCAAGATCGCTCCCGTGGCATTTACTTCACCCAAGATTGGGCCTCAATGCCAGGTGTGATGGCGGTTGCCTCCGGCGGTATTCACGTCTGGCACGTGCCAGCCCTAGTGGACATTTTTGGCGATGATGCCGTACTGCAATTTGGCGGTGGCACTCTGGGTCACCCCTGGGGCAATGCACCGGGGGCAACGGCCAACCGTGTGGCACTTGAAGCCTGTATCCAAGCTCGTAATGAAGGCCGCGACCTCATGCGCGAAGGTGGCGACATCATCCGTGAAGCTGCCCGCTGGAGTCCTGAACTGGCTGCCGCCTGCGAACTCTGGAAGGAAATCAAATTCGAGTTTGAGGCGCAAGACACAATCTAGGTGGGGCAGAGGGGGTTCAATCGGAGCTGTGGCAACGATTTCCCCGCAGGTCTATGGATGTCAAGCACATTGCAAAGCAAACTACCAAAACCCTGATTAGTTACTTGACCTATCAGGCCGTGCGAACCGTGATTGGGCAGTTGGCTGAGACTGATCCACCGCGATCTCTCTGGCTGCACCAGTTCACGAGTCAAGAAAGTATCCAAGATGGCGAGCGCTACTTGGAAGCTCTCTTTCGCGAACAGCCCGATCTCGGTTTTCGCATTCTTACGGTGCGCGAACATCTCGCGGAGATGGTGGCAGACTACCTACCGGAAATGCTGCGTGCAGGCATCCAGCAGGCCAATTTACAGCAGCGCTGTCAACAACTGGAGCGAATGACCCAAGTGTCTGAGACCAATGTTGAGAGCAGCACCCCAGAAACTTCGGAATAATTTGTTGATTGTTAACCAATTGAGGAACCTATGAAAACACTGCCGAAAGAGCGTCGTTACGAAACCTTTTCTTACCTCCCTCCCCTAAGCGATGCCCAAATTACCCGTCAAATTCAGTATGCAATTGATCAGGGCTATCACCCCTGCGTGGAGTTCAACGAAAGCTCTGATGCAGAAATTCGCTACTGGACCATGTGGAAGCTGCCCCTCTTTAACTGCACCAATGCCCAAGAGGTGCTCAATGAGGTACAGCAGTGCCGTTCTGAGTATCCCAACTGTTTCATCCGCGTGGTGGCCTTTGACAACATCAAACAGTGCCAAGTGATGAGCTTCATTGTCTATAAGCCCAATCAGGCCAACAGTGGTTACAGTGGCTATCGCTATTAAGGCTAAGACCTTCTCAGTTCATTGCAGTTGAATTGCAGTTCAGGGGGCAACGCCCCCCTATTTTTTGTTGAGCCATACCGTTTTCTTGCCTTGAGCAATCGCCCTCCTCTACAGCCATCATGGCAGCGGTGGGAATTATCGTTTTAGGCTACTCGTCAGGGGTGAGTTTAAGGATGGAGACTCAGGGACTGGAGTCGGCGTTCAATAATGGCCAGTTGTTGCTGGGCAGCGGCCAGTTGGGTTTGGGCTGTGGCTACTACCTCTGGTTGGGCTTTGTTGACAAAGTTGGGGTTGTTGAGGCGAGCCGTTAAAGATTGAATTTCTCCTGTTAGGCGATCGCCCTCCTTCTGGAGTTTGCTCACCAAGGCCTCCACATCCACGACCCCCGCGAGGGGAATGAGCACCTCACTCTTGCCCACTACGCCACTAAAGACCTGCGGCGGAATTTGCAGTCCGGTGCCAATCGTCAGCGATTCCAAACGAGCCAAATGTTGAATATCGGCAGCCCCAGCTTCAAAAATCGGTACTTCCTCGGCACTGGCTTCAATCAGAGCACTAACATAGACTCCCGGTTTAATTCCCGCCTCTGCCCGTAGATTGCGAATTGTGCGGATAGTTTCAATCAAGAGGCTAAACTGGGCTTCCAGATCAGGATCAATGGCGCGGCGGTTTACTTTCGGGTAGGGTTGTACCGCCAAAACTTCGCTGTCTTCCACCTGATGCAATGTGTGCCAGATTTCCTCGGTAATGTGGGGCATAAAAGGATGGAGCAACTTCAGAGTGCCATCCAGCACTGTGGCCAGCACCTGCTGAGCGGTGCGCTTGGCCTTGGGGTTTTCTCCCTGCAAACGCGGCTTAACTAGTTCAATGTACCAGTCGCAGAAATCGCCCCAGATGAATTCATAGAGTCCTTTAGCGGCTTCCCCAAGGCCATAGCTTTCAATGCGGGTGCGGGTGGTTTGAATGGCGGTATGGTAGCGACTGAGAATCCAGCGATCGCTAGCCGTTAAATCCCGCCGCCGCGGTGTTCCCAATTGGACGGGGGTTTGCCCCTCCAGATTCAGAAGGACAAAGCGGGAAGCATTCCAAAGCTTGTTAGCAAAGTTGCGAGCTGCCTCGACTGTGGCTGACTCATCGGTCTTGCGATTGTAGGCCAAGCGAATGTCCTGACCTGCACCCACCACTTCCTTGACCAAGCTGTAGCGGAGCGCATCGGTGCCATATTTATCAATGAGAATGAGCGGGTCAATACCATTGTTGGCGGACTTGGACATCTTTTTGTTGTTTTCATCCCGCACCAAGCCATGGATATAGACATCGCGGAAGGGGATTTTAGCGGTGAAGTACTGCCCTAGCATTGTCATCCGCGCTACCCAGAAAAAGATGATGTCAAATCCAGTAACAAGCGTGGTGTTGGGGTAGTAGCGGCGATAGTCGGGGGTGTCCTCAGGCCAGCCCAATGTGGAAAAGGGCCACAGGCCGGAGGAAAACCAGGTGTCCAGTACGTCCTGATCCTGCTGCAGTTTGATGTCAGCGCCAAATTGAGCGATCGCTTTCTGGCGAGCCTCGGTTTCATCCATGGCGACCACAAAGGGGGTTTCGTCGCGCACTTCGCCATTGGTTTCACTGACTACGTACCAAGCGGGAATTTGATGTCCCCACCAAAGTTGCCGTGAAATACACCAATCCCGCAGATTCACTAGCCAATCGCGATAGACCTTTGCCCAGCGCTCAGGAATGAAACGGGGGGAATGCTTTTTATCTAAGGCTTGAAGTGCAGCATCGGCCAAGGGGCGAATTTTTACAAACCATTGGGTGGAAAGCAGAGGTTCAATGGGCACTTTGCCGCGATCGCTATAGGGGACGGTGTGTTTATAGTCCTCCACCCGTACCAAAAAGCCCTCTGCTTCTAGGCGGGCGACCACCTGTTTGCGAGCAACAAAGCGATCCAAACCCGCAAAGTCCCCTGCATTCTCATTGAGGGTGCCATCCTTATTCATCAGGTTAATCATGGGCAGGTGATGACGCTGCCCCATGAGAAAGTCGTTGGGGTCATGAGCCGGGGTGACCTTGACGCAGCCAGTGCCAAACGTTGGATCCACCAACGGATCGCCAATCACGGGAATTTCTCGATTCACTAGGGGAAGGCGTACTGTTTGACCAATTAAATGTCGGTAGCGATCGTCCTCCGGGTGAACCGCCACCGCTGTATCCCCTAGCATTGTTTCCGGGCGGGTTGTTGCCACCTCCAAATATCCTGAGCCATCCGCCAGCGGATAGCGAAAATGCCAGAGATGCCCCTGCACCTCTCGGTTTTCCACCTCCAAGTCTGAGACTGCCGATTGGCTGGCGGGACACCAGTTTACCAAATACTTACCGCGATAGATTAGCCCTGCTGCGTAGAGGCGATTAAAGGCAGTCAGCACTGCCCGCGACAGCCCCTCATCCATGGTGAAGCGTTCCCGCGACCAATCCACCGATAGACCCAAACGGCGAATTTGGCTGACAATTGTATTTCCCGATGCTTCTTTCCACGCCCAAGCCCGCTGGAGATAGGCCTCTCGGCCAAGGGCAAAGCGGTTGGTGCCCTCCGCCTGCAACTGTTGATCCAAAATGGTGCTGACAGCAATACTGGCATGGTCTGTCCCCGGCAGCCAGAGGACATTGCGGCCAATCATGCGGTGGTAACGAATCAGCACATCAATTAGGGCATGCTCAAAGGCGTGCCCCATGTGCAGACTACCGGTGACATTGGGGGGGGGAATGACAATGCAGTAGGGCTTGCCAGGACGGTTGGGATCAGCGTGAAAGACACCGCTGCGTTCCCAAAGCTGTTGCCACTTGGCTTCGGTTTGCTTGGGATTGTATTGACTAGGAAGGGTAATTGCGTTGGTCATGGGCTGCTGCACTACTCCAAGCCACTTAGGCCATTACCATACCACCATCCACATTGAAGACTTGCCCCGTAATGTAGGTGGCAGCAGGATCCAAGGCCAAAAAGCGCACCATGCCCGCCACCTCCGTGGGTTCGCCATACCGCCCCAAGGGAATAAATTTAAGAATTTCTTCGGCTTTTAGACCCGCTGTCATCTCCGTGGCAATAAAGCCGGGGGCAACAGCATTGACAGTAATGCCCCGACTGGCTAGCTCCTTGGCAACGGTTTTTGTAAAGCCAATCACACCCGCTTTGGCAGCACTATAGTTAGCTTGGCCGGGATTGCCCATTTGTCCTGCTACGGAAGCAATGTTAATAATCCGTCCCCGCCTTTGCTTTAGCATGGGTTTGCTCACAGCACGGGTACACAGAAAAACCCCAGTGAGGTTCAGGTTAATCACTGCCTGCCAATCCTCTAGGCTCATGCGCAGCAGCAATGTGTCGCGGGTAATGCCGGCATTGTTGACTAAGATATCCACACGGCCGTAGGTTTCCAGTGTTTTTGCCACTAGAGCATCCACTTGCTCAGGGATAGAAACGTCAGCAGCAATGGGAATGGCTTTTCCCCCTTGTTGTTCAATGGTCTGCACCAGTTCAAGGGCGGCCTCAGCCGAACGGGCGTAGTTGACAACCACCGTGGCTCCCTCTTTTGCCAGTTCAAGGGCGATCGCCCGACCAATTCCCCGTGAGGCACCAGTAACAATGGCAACGGCTGCTTCGCTCAAATTCGTTCTCTCCTAAGGGCAAAAATGCTACACCTATGAATGTCCATCACAAATTTTAACAGTGGATGTTACCCCTCTTGGTGCTAGGGCACGTCTAGATCAACTAGGTCAACACATGAGGCAGTATTTTTAGGCGGAGCAATCCAGCCAGTCAGACACTTCCCCAAGTTCAGTGAAGTCTAGGAGTGCTGCTGCCAAGGCTTTGATTTGATGAACAAAAAGCCGACAATGTGTTTTTCAAGGTCATTGGGCACACTGCCAAACAGCCGCCTCAACTGCCGTAGAGCAATGGCTGTTTCTGCTTACTGCAGTCTTTGTTACTAGCTTTCGTGTCATCCTTAGCAAAACTGTCTGAAGTCTGTCTCTAGTTGCAAGCTGCGGGTCAACAAGTTCTATGGAAAGTCGGTGCTTTATCGCCAATGGTGGAGCGGTCAAAGCGGTACATTGAGCAGCAAGAGCGCAAGGCTGCCCACCGATTCGCTAAAATAGACGTACTCCAATCCACTGTGCTGCTCTCGCGATCGCTTGCTGCCATGAACGCTTTTGCACCTAGCTTACCGACTGACATTGAATTGCCCGATTGGTTAGCGACGTGCCTGCAAAATCCGGATCCTGAGAATGGGGATGATTTAGTCTGTCGGGCGTTTCAATTTGCCTACGACTTACACCAAGGACAACGGCGTGCGTCTGGAGAACCCTATATTGCTCACCCTGTGGCTGTTGCCAGTATTTTGCGGGATTTGGGGGGTGGGCCAGCACTTTTAGCGGCGGGGTTTCTTCATGATGTGATTGAGGATACGGCTACTACGGCGGAGGAGTTAGAAGCCAACTTTGGGGCTGAGGTGCGGCGATTGGTGGAGGGGGTCACCAAGCTTTCGAAGTTTAATTTTTCTAGTAAGACGGAGCGGCAAGCGGAAAGTTTCCGGCGCATGTTTTTGGCGATGGCTCAGGATATTCGCGTCATTGTAGTCAAGCTGGCCGATCGCCTGCACAATATGCGCACACTTGAGTATCTACCTGAAGACCGCCGCCGTGCCATTGCCCAGGAAACCCGCGATGTCTTTGCCCCTTTGGCTAACCGCTTGGGGATTTGGCGAATTAAGTGGGAACTGGAGGATTTGGCCTTTAAGTATTTGGAGCCAGAGGCCTACCGTCGGATTCAGGAACTGGTGGCTGAAAAACGCGCTAATCGTGAGGCGCAACTCCAGCAGGCGATTCAAATTCTTCACGAGCGATTATCAGGGATGGGCTTTGGCTACCTAGAAATTAGTGGCCGTCCCAAACACCTCTACAGCATCTACCAAAAAATGATGCGGCAGCAAAAAGAATTCCACGAAATCTATGATGTGGCGGGCATTCGCATCCTTGTGGCCACCAAGGATGAGTGCTATCGTGCCTTGGCGGTTGTCCATGACTGTTTTCTCTCCGTGCCAGGACGCTTTAAGGACTACATTAGTCTGCCTAAACCCAATCAGTATCAATCGCTGCATACTGTGGTGATTGGCTTGGGAGGACGCCCCCTAGAGGTGCAAATTCGCACATTGGCGATGCACCATGTCTCTGAGTATGGGATTGCTGCCCACTGGAAGTACAAAGAAACGGGTCATTCGTTACCGCAACAGTGGAGTGCCCGCGATCAAAAATTCACTTGGCTGCGGCAATTGCTGGATTGGCAAAATGACCTCAAGGATGCTCAAGAGTATCTCGACAGCATTCGCGATGATCTCTTTGATAAGGAGGTCTACGTCTTTACACCCCAAGGAGATGTCCTAGCGCTGCAACAGGGAGCAACACCCCTCGACTTTGCTTACCATATTCATACGGATGTGGGAAATCACTGTGCCGGGGCACGGGTGAACAATCGGATGGTGCCCTTGGATACGCCGCTGCGCAATGGGGACATTGTTGAGATTATTACCCAAAAAACTGCCCACCCCAGTTTGGATTGGTTGAACTTTGTTAAAACCACAACAGCACGGAACCGTATTCGGCAGTGGTACAAGCGATCGCGCCGCGATGAAAACCTGCAGCGGGGACGGGAGTTGCTAGAGAAGGAATTGGGTAAAGTGGGTTTGGAGGCTCTCCTCAAATCACCTCAAATGCAGCAGGTGGCAGAGCGCAGCAACTATCAAAGCGTGGATGATTTGGTGGCTGCCTTGGGCTATGGTGAAATTACGTTGAATCTAGTGGTAAATCGGCTGCGGGCAATTACCCTAGGGCGTTCAGAGACAACTCCGGCCGAATTACCTTCAGAATCTGCCCCCGTTAACCGTGTCCCCGCTACCACAAAACCCAGTGATTCGCCCATTCTTGGGGTGGAGGGACTAGTTTATCACATTGCCGGCTGCTGCTGTCCTGTGCCCGATGAACCGATTATTGGGGTAGTGACGCTGGGGAGTCGCGGTATTTCCATTCATCGTCAAGGCTGTAGCAACCTAGAGTCGGTATCTAGCGATCGCCTGATTCCAGTAAGTTGGAATACTAAAGTCAATCAACGCCGTCCCCAAACCTACCCTGTGGATGTGCAAATTGAGGTGATTGATCGAGTCGGTATTCTCAAGGATATTTTGACCCGTTTAACCGATAATCAAATCAACGTGCGGCGAGCCAATGTCCACACAGATCCAGGGCGCACAGCGATTATTGATTTGTGTATTGATATTGTGAATGCAAAGCAATTAGATCATATCTTAGCGCAAATTAGAAAAATCACTGATGTTCTCAACATTCGTCGCCGTCAGCAAATGGAAGTGAGTTCTTCTTAGGTGTGATTGTCTGCTCAGTAACTCCCAATTAAGGAAGAGCATTTGTGACATCACTCCTTCTAGAACCCCTACAGCAGTACCCAGCGGCAGCGCTCTCCTCGACACTAGTTGCGCTGCAAGAGACGCAAAAACGCTTGCCCCCGCCTCATCCTATTTGGCTGATTTCCCCCAAGGTCTGGCAACAGTTACGCTCTGGAGTGATTCCCCTGTGGCAAGCGACCTGCGATCGCTGGCAAGAGCTGCCCCCCAATGCGTCAGATCTCAAGGCACTGGCGCTGGAGATGACCCATCAATTGCCGCCCTTGGATGTGGGGGAGTTAGAAATGGTTTTTGCTGCGTGTCATCACTTTTGGCAACAACAGGGGGGGGAGTCTCATCTTGTGCTCACCAGTTATCTTTGGCAAGAAACGCAGGATCTGCCTTGGAGCGTTGGCAGTGGAACCGTTTTAAGATGCCCCAGTTTGCCCCTGTGTCATCAAGCCATTGAAAAGACTTTTGCCGCCCTAGTGCGAGCCAAGAATCTGTATCTCTACTGGCAGCGGGGATGGGATTTTTGTCAAATCAAGGTGGCAATTTTGCTTTACCCCTTAAGTTCGATTGTGGCCTCTGGCTGGTGGATAAGAACCAATCCAACACTGAAGGCGATCGCCAGCGGTGTGGCTCTCCCCCATCAAGGTATCCCCTTACCGCCGCGGGGAATTGCTCTGACGCCCGCGCAAGAGCAACAGTTGCAGCAGGCCTGTCGGGGGACACCCTCGCATCTGTGGGTTTGGCATCGCAGTCAGACCCAAGTGTGGTGGGGACAGTGCTTGCCGGAGCCGCAACCGGCAACTCTCCCTCTGAAGCCGCTGGAACGCACGCTAATTGCTGAGGGCATAGCTGCTGCCCCAGGACAGGCGATCGCTCCTGCCCTGGTGGTGACCGAGCCTTGTGCCCCCGCCGCCGTTGCCGGACGGATTTTAGTGACTCAAACCATTCCGCCCCACTGGCTGCCCCTAGTGAGTGCTGCTGTGGGCGTGATTTGTGAGCAAGGCGGGCTAACCAGTCATGGAGCAATTTTGGCGCGGGAATTGGGACGGCCTGCTATTGTCGGTGTCGCTAATGCCACGCAGCAGATCAGTTCTGGTATGACACTGTTTCTCGATGGTCATCGAGGCGCTATCTATCAACTGCCGTCAGAGCCGTTGCCAGTGGTGGCTACTCCCTCTCTCCAAACCTCGTCACCAGCAGCGGTGAAACGGCTGCCCTTAAAACTCATGGTGAATGTCAGTCAAGTGAATGCCCTGCGGTTGTTGCGATCACTCCCCTGTGATGGCATTGGCCTGTTGCGTTCCGAGCTAATGCTCCTTGCTTTTTTGGATCATCGCCATCCCTGTCATTGGTTGGAGCAGGGGGAAGCGGAGCAGTTGCGCGATCGCTGGGTACAGCACCTGTGTAAATTTATGCGGGCGATCGCTCCTCGTCCCCTCTTTTATCGCACGTTGGATTTGCGGCCAGCAGATTATCGACAACTGTTGGGGGGGCATCGCTTTGAACCCGAAACGGATTGGGGACTGCGGGGCGTCAGTCGCTATCCCCATTGCCCAGAGCTGTTTCACCTGGAACTCTCGGCGCTGGCGATTGCCCATCGCTTAGAATCCAGCTGTCCGCTGCGCATTATCTTGCCCTTTGTGCGCAGTGCCCGCGAAGTCAGCTATTGTCAAACGGCACTGGCAGAGCATGGGCTTGTCTCCAGTGCAGGGGTTGAACTCTGGGTCATGGCAGAAGTGCCCGCTATTCTCTTTCTCCTCTCGGAATTGGCACCGCTGGGAATTACGGGTATTACCATTGGCACCAATGATCTCACCCAACTGCTGTTGGGCATTGACCGCGACGCTGCCTTGCCAGAGTTCAACGAAGATCACTCCGCTGTAAGACGGGCGATCGCCCAACTCATTCAGGAAGCCAAAGCTCATCACCTAAGCTGTAGTCTTTGCGGCGAAGCTCCCAGTCGGTATCCCCATTGGCTCCCTTGGCTTGTTGAGTTGGGTATTGATAGCATTTCTGTTAGTCCTGAAGTTGTCACTCAGGTTTTAGATCAGCTTTAAGTGTGGATAACTTGGTGTTGTTTAGCGGTGAAGCCGAGGCAACGAAAATTCCTGCTAACTACGTGGCTTTGACCTTTGATAATAGTCCAACACCAGAATACACGCTGCCTATTCTTGCGAAGTTACGCCAGCATGGATGAACGGTGGCACTGACTTCAATCCAGCAAGGCAAGACAACCCCCAACTCAATTCCAGTCGGCAACCAACGCTAGAGGCGCCGGCTCAGATGCTGATGGGTTACCCATTGCCCGCTTGACGCTGTTGCAGGTTTTTCGTTAGAAGCTATAGTGCTCGATTGCTTCGAGAATTCCTTGGGCATAGTGGCCTTTGGCAAAGTAAATGTGGGGGCGATCGCGCAACTTTTCCAATTCAGGACTGTGATTGCCCACAACAACAGCAAGGGTATTTCCCGTCAGCATTTGCTCATCATTGCCAGAATCACCAGCCACCAAAAGTTTTTGCAGCGGATAGCCCCACTTGAGGGCAAGATAGCGCAGGGCATCCCCCTTAGAGGCGCGCAGGGGCAAAATATCCAAAAACTGATTGTGGGAGAAAATAGGCCGACAATGGAGCTTGTGCTGCCGCAGTAAGCGGAGGACGGGCGTCATACTGGGCAAGACCGCCGTATCAACGTTGTAACTGATTTTGTAGGAGCGCTGATTTTCCGCAGGCTGTAGCGTTAACCCCGGCACCGCTGCTAAGGTATCTTTTACCCGTTGCGGTTCCCAGCGATAGCTAATGTGCTGCTGCCAACTCGTATCAGGGACAAGATGGGGGCCGTAGTGAATTTCACTGCCGACGGCAGTAATTAACACATCGGGAATTGGCACACCCCATTCGTCGAGAACTGCTAAGGCCAGCTCTAGGTGACGCCCCGTGGCGACACCAAAACCCATTTCAGGACGGCGTTGTAGGAGAGTCAAGAGTCGCTCAAGGGCTTCGCGATCACCAATCAGTGTATTGTCAATATCACTAATCAATAGGCGTTCAAGGGTCAGCAGACGGTTCCGCGTCAATATGGTCGGGAATTGATTGCCTTGATACTGGCTGGGTTGCCGTTGCAAACTTAAGGCTGGCAACACCGATTTTTCCGACAGTTGATCAAGGGCTTGAAGATACATCTCCACATGCTGCGCCAAGAGTAGTGGGCTTGTACTCCCTTGAGGCCATTTTCTGCCCACGTTTGCCACCGGCTCTCACTTTGAAACGCTTGATGCAGTGCACGGCGAATTGCTTCTAGATCAAGGGCATCAAAGAGTAAACCATTGCAACAGTGACGAATAATCTCCTGCGGCCCGCCATCCGCTGTGGCCAAAATTGGCAATCCACAGGCAGCGGCTTCAATGAGCGTGAGGCCAAAGGGTTCGGTGAGGGCCGGATTGATAAACACCCCTCGCTGCTGTGCTGCTAAACGGTAGAGATCGGGGACTTCATCGCTGGTGTGGGTCTTGGGATAGGCCACTTTGCCGTAGAGGTCGTAGCGATCGACCAGTAAAAAGAGTTCCGTGAATACTTGGCGAGGGCCGGCCTCCATCTTGCTAATATCGGTGCGATTGCCAAGAACTAAGACAAGATTCGCTTGCTCCTGTAAGAAGCGATCGCTGCCATAGACATTGAGCAGGGCGGCCACATTCTTGCGCGGTACTGGTCGGGAGAGGCAAAAGATAAAGGGTTTTTCTGGCTCGACTAAAAAGCGGCGCAATTCCTTGAGAAACGGCAAATCCTTGGGAACAGGAGCAGGATAGAAACGGCTAGTGTCCACCCCCGGCGGAATCACCGCCATCCGCTCTGGGTCGTATTGATCGTAGAGGCGATACTGCTCTTCCACTTCCTGATGGGTACTGGCAATAATCAGTGCGGCGCTGGCAAGGGTTTGCTCTTCGGCTTCAATGCGGGTCGTAAAGTGAAATTGCTCCTCAATGACATCGGGTTTACTGCCCTGGGCAAGAAGTCGTTGTCGTTTGACCCGTCCGAGGGAATGGCCGGTGTGAACAAGGGGAACTCCTAACCAGCCGGCAACGCGGCAGCCCACATAACCCGCATCGGCATAGTGACTGTGAATAACATCGGGCATACGCCCAAACTGGCGCAGATGCCGCAGCAGTTCATCAGCAAATACGTCCAAGTAGGGCCAGAGCACCTCCTTGCGTAAATAGCGGCGCGGTCCGCAGGCAAGTCGCACAATGCGAGCGCGATCGCCGATTGGCTCAATGGGCTGAGCATAGTCTGGACTGACTTTGGCATCGGCAATCAGGCGAGTCACTAAATCAACTTGGGCAACACGGGGATGGGCTGCAAGGCTTTTTGCCAGTTCGACAACATAGCGCGTTTGTCCTCCTGTATCGGCATCGCGTCCCAATTCTAGGCGATCGCCCCGAATCAAACCATGAATACTGATGAGGACAATGTATAATCCCTCTTGCATAGCCCCTCCCCTACTTGGTGCAGGATAACCCAATTGAGGGTCATCCCCACCCTACCGAAAAACATGAGCATTGTCCAAAAAGCCATGGCGATAATCCCCCCAGCAATTCATCTCAAGGAAGTCTCCTTTGGCTGGTCGCCAGAGGGTTTGGTGTTGGATCGGGTGTCGCTAGAAATCCCTCGGGGGCAACTCTGGATGCTCCTAGGCCGCAATGGTAGTGGTAAATCAACACTGGTAAAGATTTTAGGGGGTCTCCTGCAGCCCCAACGGGGCGAAGTCTATGTGGAGCAGCCCCTTGGCTTTGTGTTCCAGAATCCCGATCACCAACTGGTGATGCCCAGTGTTGGTGCGGATATTGCCTTTAGTCTCAATGGCGAGGCGCTCAACTATTGGCAAGTGCGCGAGCGCGTCAGTGCCGCTTTGCAAGCGGTGAATTTACAGGGGCTAGAACGCCGTCCCATCTATGCCCTCAGTGGCGGCCAAAAACAGCGAGTTGCCATTGCCGGGGCGATCGCTCGCCATTGTCGGGTGCTGTTACTCGATGAACCCACAGCCCTCCTTGACCCCGATAGTCAGCGGGAACTCTTGGGCTACGTGCGCCAACTGGTCAATACCCAAGGGATCACAGCACTGTGGGTTACCCATCGCCTTGATGAACTGGCGCAAGCGGATGGTGCCATTGTTCTTGATCGCGGCAAAGTCATTGGCCAAGGGGCACCCACCGAGATGCTCCCTCTGCTTCACGCCTAACAAGCAAGCCGTTGCTGAATACCGTTTCCACGCCGAAAGCAATGTCGCAAACCCCTGACATCCCTCTTTGGCTGCTATGATCTAAAGACAATAGATATAGAATGCTTGCATAGGAATTCCCCTGTAGGATTGAATTATTGCATTAGGAGCGATCGCCATGACTGAAACTCCCCAAACCCCACCCCCCGAAGAACCCACCGCCAAAGCCACTCGTCCCAGCCGTCGCCACAACCCACCTGGCAAGGAAAATGGTGGTCAAATGGTCTCCCTTGCCGAAAAAACAGCTCTCGCCCCCGCAGGTACACCCACAGCCAGCGACATTGTAGTGTGGCAAACCTTTAATAGCGCTGGTTTACGCCCTATTGAAGCCAGTCCCGTGCAAGTCGTACACATGATTAAAGATGCCGGCGAGCGTCCCGTACTCAGCAGTGGCCTGCAAATTTATGACAGTATCAATGCCGCTGGTATTCGCCCGATTGTGGCAACTAATTTCCGGGTGGTGGAAACCCTCAACATCATGGGGGTACGTCCAGTGGCTGCCGATAACTTTGAAATTGTAGAAACGGTCAATTGGATGGGCATTCGTCCGATTACCACCAGTGGCCTACACATTGCTGAAACCTACTACTCGGCAGGAGAGCGTCCCGTTGCCTCCAACATCATTGATGATTCCCCTGCCCTCATGGGCTATTTGGATTAGGGTCGCAGTGCTGCCAATCAAGTCCAATCTAAATGGCCATTGATCTCTATCGCCACCTACTGCGGCCATTTCTCTTTTCGGGATTGCAGGCCGATCCAGAATTTCTGCACCAGCAGTTTATTTCCTTTTGTGGGTGGCTAAATCAAGATCATGGCTTAAGCACTTGGCTACGGCAGCAACTCCAGCAACGCTGTGCTCTATCAGACCCGCGTTTAGAGCGGCAAGTGTGGGGGTTGCGCTTTCCTAATCCGATTGGCTTGGCAGCGGGGTTTGATAAAAATGGGGTGGCCAGCAGTGTTTGGTCAGCCTTTGGCTTCGGCTTTGCCGAGTTGGGCACCGTCACTTGGCACCCTCAACCTGGCAATTCCCGTCCGCGCCTTTTTCGCTTACCGGCGGATCTGGCTGCCATCAATCGCATGGGATTTAATAACGCTGGCGCAGAGGCCATGGCTGCCCTGTTGGCGCGATCGCCCGACCCGACAATTCCCATCGGTATCAACTTGGGCAAGTCAAAAATTACCCCCTTAGAATCCGCTAAAGAGGATTACTTAGCAAGTTTTCGCCGGCTCCATCCCCTAGGAGATTACTTCGTGATTAATGTCAGTTCTCCCAACACACCGGGGTTACGGGACCTGCAAGCAAAGGAACAACTGGAACCCATTTTGGAAACCCTACAAAGCGCCAATTACCCCCGCAAGCCCCTGCTCCTGAAAATTGCCCCCGACCTGAGTTGGGAGCAAATTGCGGCAATTCTTGATTTGATTCAAACCTATGAACTCGCTGGGATTGTAGCTACCAATACCACAGTGGCACGGGAGGGACTGAAAACCCAGATTATTCCTCAGACGGGGCGATCGCCAGCGGAGGAGGCGGGAGGGCTGAGTGGCAGACCTTTGCGCGATCGCGCCACTGCTGTCATTCGCTTTATCCACAAACAGACCCAAGGCACACTGCCGATTATTGGGGTGGGGGGTATTTTTACGCCAGAGGATGTGATTGAGAAACTGGCGGCCGGTGCCACCCTGGTGCAACTCTACACCGGTTGGATTTACCAAGGACCGAGCCTACTGCGAGAGCTACTCAAAGGACTCCTAACTCACTCAGCCGATCAAGAGAAACCAGAGAAATAGGATCTATGCCCTTGTCAAGGGGAGCATTCTGACTGTTAACTTTTCTATAGTATTGTCTCTATATTTTACAAAAGTATAAAAATATGACCGTTTCGCCCGAACAGATTGACCGTATTGTTTCCAACCAGCACCACGACCCCTTTGAAATTTTGGGCTGTCATCAGATCAGTGAGAATGGCCAATCCGTGTGGGCGGTACGCGCCTATTTACCCAACGCCGAACGGGTGAGTGTCCTCTGTCCGGAGCTGCGGCAAGAATATCCGATGACGCCGGTTCACCACCCCCACTTTTTCGAGTGCCGCATTCCCGTGGCGGAACTCAATAATTACCAACTGAAAATCTACGAAAATGGCCACGAGCGCGTCATCTATGACCCCTATGCCTTCCGCTCCTCAAAGCTAACGGATTTTGATATTCATCTCTTTGCCGAGGGCAATCACCACCGCATTTATGAGAAACTGGGGGCGCACCTACTGACGGTGGAGGGGGTCACAGGCGTTTATTTTGCCGTCTGGGCACCCAATGCCCGCAATGTCTCTGTCATTGGCAACTTTAACCACTGGGATGGGCGCAAACACCAAATGGCACGACGCGGCAATGGCGTCTGGGAACTCTTTATCCCTGGTTTGGGGGTTGGCGAGCACTATAAGTACGAAATTAAAAACCAAGACGGCCACATCTACGAAAAATCAGACCCCTACGGCTTTTACCAAGAACCACGCCCCAAGACCGCTTCCATTGTCACTGACTTAAATAGCTACGAATGGAACGATGGCGACTGGCTGGAAAAGCGGCGCCACACTGACCCCCTCACCCAACCGATTTCTGTCTTTGAGGTGCATTTAGGATCGTGGCTCCACGCCTCAATGGAGAATCCGCCCATTGGTGCCGATGGTCAACCCCAAGAACCCGTACAGGTGGCAGAACTTAAGCCCTGGGCACGCTTTCTCACCTATCGCGAATTGGCGGCTAAACTCATTCCCTACGTCAAGGAATTGGGCTACACCCATATTGAACTTTTGCCCATTGCCGAGCATCCCTTCGACGGCTCTTGGGGCTATCAAGTGACCGGTTACTATGCCCCCACCTCTCGCTATGGCAGTCCCCAGGACTTTATGTATTTCGTAGATCAATGCCACCAAAACGGCCTTGGCGTCATTGTCGATTGGGTACCGGGGCACTTTCCTAAGGATGGCCACGGCCTTGCATTCTTTGACGGCACCCACCTCTACGAACATGCGGATCCGCGCAAGGGCGAACATAAGGAATGGGGCACCCTTGTCTTTAACTATGGTCGCCACGAAGTGCGCAATTTTCTAGTGGCCAATGCCCTCTTTTGGTTTGACAAGTACCACATTGACGGTATTCGTGTGGATGCGGTGGCCTCGATGCTTTATCTTGACTATGGCCGCAAGGAGGGTGAGTGGGTTCCCAATGAATACGGCGGGCGGGAGAACTTAGAGGCGGCTAACTTTCTGCGCCAAGTCAACCATGTAATCTTTAGCTACTTTCCGGGGATTCTCTCGATCGCTGAGGAGTCAACGGCGTGGCCGATGGTCTCTTGGCCAACTTACATGGGCGGGCTGGGCTTTAATTTGAAGTGGAATATGGGCTGGATGCACGATATTCTGGATTACTTCAGCATGGATCCGTGGTTCCGCCAGTTCCACCAAAATAATGTCACCTTTAGTATGTGGTACCACCACAGCGAGAACTTCATGTTGGCCCTGTCCCACGATGAGGTGGTGCACGGCAAGGGTAGCATGATTGGCAAAATGCCCGGCGATCGCTGGCAAAAATTTGCCAATTTGCGCTGTTTGTTTGCCTACATGTTCACTCACCCCGGCAAGAAAACAATGTTTATGGGGATGGAGTTTGCCCAATGGAGCGAGTGGAATGTCTGGAGTGATTTAGAGTGGCACCTGCTGCAATACGAACCCCACCAGCAAACCAAACGCTTCTTTGAGGATCTCAATCGCCTCTACCGTTCCCAACCCGCCCTCTATACCCAAGATTTCAAACAGGAGGGCTTTGAGTGGATTGACTGTAGCGATAACCGCCATAGCGTTGTTTCCTTTATCCGCTGGGACAAGGACTATCAAGATTTTGTCGTTGTCGTCTGTAACTTTACCCCGCAGCCCCATAGCCACTACCGCATTGGTGTACCAGAGCATGGTTTCTACAGTGAACTCTTTAACAGCGATGCCCGTGAATACGGCGGCAGCAATATGGGCAACCTCGGCGGTAAATGGGCAGATGAGTGGCCTTACCACAACCGTCGCTATTCTTTAGATCTCTGCTTGCCCCCCTTGGCGGTGCTGATCTTGAAACTAGATCGAGAGAAGACAGCAGCAGAGCGGGCGCGCTATAACCTGCAACCCTAAGTCTCCAGAATGCCTGCTTGGACTTGCCAGAGGCCATAATAGACTCCTTGCTGAGCCAGCAAGGCCTCGTGAGTTCCCTGTTCAACCATTTTGCCGCGCTCAAGGACATAGATGCAGTCGGCATGGCGGATTGTCGAGAGGCGGTGGGCAATGGCAATGGTGGTACGATGCGCCGTGATGTGTGCTAGCGATCGCTGGATGGCGGCTTCGGTTTCGTTGTCCACTGCCGACGTGGCCTCATCCAAAACAAGAATCGGTGGGTCTTTGAGAAGGGCACGGGCGATCGCCAGCCGTTGTCGCTGACCGCCAGAGAGTTTTTGCCCCCGCTCCCCCACCACTGTGTCATAGCCTTGGGGGAGTTCCTGGATAAATTCATGGGCTTCAGCCAGCTTTGCTGCGTGGATAACATCAGCAAGGGTTGCCCCCGGAGTGCCATAGGCAATGTTTTCCAAGACAGTGCCGTGAAAGAGAAAGACATCTTGACTCACCCAGCCAATGGCAGCGCGCAAGTCCCGCAGCCGATACTCCCGAATATCCACCCCATCAATGAGGATGCGCCCCTGCTGTATCTCGTAGAAGCGCAGTAGCAATTTCACAAGGGTACTTTTACCGGATCCCGTAGCGCCGACAATGGCGATCGTTTGACCAGCAGGCACATGTAAACTAACCCCAGTGAGAACGGGGGAACGCCCGCCATAGGCAAAGCTAACGGATTCAAAGCGCACCTCTCCTTTGACATGGCGCGGATTGAGGGGGCGATCGCCCGTAGGAATGGCGATCGGCGTTTCCAGCAAATTCAGCACCCGCTGCGTTGAGGCCATGGCGCGCTGATACTGATCCAGAGTTTCCCCCAAACGGGTTAGGGGCCAGAGCAGCCGTTGAATTAGATAGACCATTGTGCTGTAGGCACCCACATCCAAGTGCCCTTGAAAAGCAGCAAAGCCTCCCAACACCAGCGTTCCCGTAAACCCAAAGAGAATCACAAAGCGAATCAGGGGAATATAGGCCGCACTCAGCCGAATGGCGCGGCGATTGCTCTGTTGATACGCTTCACTATCCCAAGCCAAGCGCTCCAACTCGTAGGCTTCGGCAGTAAAGCTCTTGATGGTTTGAATGCCCGTGATATTGTTGGCCAAGCGTTCACTGAGACGTCCCGCCTTTTCCCGCACATCGGCATAACGAGGGGCAAGCTGCCGCTGAAAGATCACCGATCCCCAAAGAATAAAGGGCATGGGCAGCATGCCCCAGATGGCCACACCTGGAGCCAAATAAAAGAAAATCCCGCCAATGACAAGAACCGTGGTTGTAACCTGCAACACCTCGTTGGCTCCGCCATCCAAAAATCGCTCCAGTTGGTTAATGTCATCGTTGAGAATCGAGAGCAACACCCCACTGCTGCGATCCTCAAAAAAGGCCAAGTCCATCTCTTGGACATGGGCATAGGCCTCAAGGCGCAAATCATGTTGAATCTGCTGTGCCAAGTTGCGCCAACTGCGGGCATAGGCGTATTCAAAGAGCGACTCCAAGCTCCAGATCACAAACGAAAGACCCGCCAAGGCCAAGAGTTGCTGCTCAAAGGTCACCAGCCCCCAACGGGCAAAGAGGGAGTCCTGTCGCTTCACCACTAAGTCCACGGCAATGCCAATCAAAACGGGGGGAGCAAGATCAAAAATTTTATTCAGAATGGAGTAAAGGGAGGCACGCCCCACTTGGCGTTGGTAGCGTTGGCTGTGCTTCAAAAGTTGTAGAAACGGATGCAAAGCGTCTTGGCCTCCCCAAAGTGCAGGATAATTGCAAGCAAGCGGTTGACTTGCCTAATTCTTAAGATAAGCTAAAGAACTGCTCCCTAGGAAAGCCGCCCACCCAACTGTACTTCCTGCCGGTGAACGCAACTCGCAATTCAATCGTTGCTTCCCAATTCTGTTACCAGAGAGGGAGGCGGCGCTCTCGCCTACTGCCAAGAACGTTTCCCTTTGCAGCACCCTAGGTCATTTCTGCCTGTGGGTTTGGGGCTGAAATTGTTCAGGCCAACTTTTAGCCTGTTCCCTACGTTTCGGGTGATTTTACAGCCTGCTTCTGGGAAACTGGGAATATGACGCCTCGCGTTCATGCGTAGGATGCGCGGCGGCACTGCTTAAACGGAGGCTTTACCTGCCTCCTGAATTGGTACCCACTCGGTATGGAAGGTTCCCGGTTTATCAATTCGCTCATAGGTGTGCGCACCAAAGAAGTCCCGCTGCGCTTGAGTGAGATTTTGCGGCAGGCGATCGCGCCGATAGCTATCGAAGTACTCCAGCGATGCGGCAAAAGCAGGCACCGCAATCCCAGCACGGGTCGCCTCCACCAAGACCTCCCGCCACGCCGCCTGTTTATCGAGGATTGTTTGCCGAAACTCCGGCGCCAGCAGTAGATTGGCCAGTTGGGGATTTTCGCTGTAGGCCTGCTTGATCTTATCCAAGAAGCCAGCCCGAATAATACAGCCCCCCTTCCAGATGCGAGCAATCTCGCTCAGGTTAAGTTGGTTGTCAAACAGTTCCTGCGACCCTTTGGCAATTAGAGCCATCCCTTGGGCATAGGAGCAGATTTTTGAGCAGTAGAGCGCATCGCGAATTTTGCCGATGAATTCTTCAGTATTGCCGCTAAAATGCACCGCAGGAGCAGGAAGGACTTGGGCAGCCGCCATCCGCTCAGCTTTGATGGAGGACATAATGCGGGCATTTACAGCAGCGGTAATTGTTGGAATAGCCACCCCCATTTCTAGGGCACTTTCTACGGTCCAGCGACCGGTTCCCTTTTGACCCGCGGCATCCACAATCACATCCACAAGGGGCAGATGGGTTTCTGGGTCAATATAAGTGAAAATCTGGCTAGTAATTTCAATCAAAAATGAGTTAAGTTCGGGGGTTTCATTCCAGCTTTTGAAGACCTCATGGAGCTGTTGGTGGTTGAGGCCTAGGAGGTTTTTCAGTAGGTCATAGGCTTCGGCAATGAGTTGCATATCGCCGTACTCAATACCGTTGTGCACCATCTTGACAAAGTGACCCGACCCCCCTGGTCCAATGTAGGTAACGCAGGGGCCATCATCCACTTGGGCTGCAATTTTGGTGAGAATTGGTTCGAGGGCTTGGTAGGCCTCACGACTACCGCCGGGCATAAGACTCGGACCATTGAGGGCACCTTCTTCACCACCGCTGACCCCCATACCAAAAAAGCAAAGTCCTGCCGCCTCCATTTCAGCAACACGGCGTTCAGTATCTGTGTAGAGGGAGTTGCCGCCATCAATGAGGATGTCGCCGGGTTCAAGAAGTGGCTTGAGTTGCTGGATCAGGTCATCCACGGGCTTGCCGGCTTTGACCATCGCCAAGATGCGGCGGGGACGCGACAGGGATGCGACAAACTCCTCAAGACTGTAAGTGCCTTGAAGCGGCGGCCTGCGGCTCGTTCAGCCATGAAGGTTTCGGTGCGGGCAGGCGTGCGATTATAAACCGCCACTGAGAATCCATTTCGCTCCACGTTGAGGGCAAGGTTTTCCCCCATGACGGCGAGGCCAATAACGCCAAAATCTTGCTGTGACATACATCCGTCCTGCAATGGCAAGGATCACTTCCACCATAGCGGCAAGGTCAGCAAGAGGAATGGAAGAAGGTATTAACTTTTAGGCCAACCCCACAAGTTTTTCGCTCAACTCCCAAAGACGGCGCGCTTTTTGCTCATCACTGCCCTCCGCCGAGAGTTCTTGGACAAAGGCTTTGCGGCCTTCTTTTTGGCGGTTACCCCAGCTCCAGTGCACCCCCGACTGGCGAAACTCTGGGTCTGCCACCACCATTGCGACGCGCTCACCCGCCAGTTCTTGGCTGACATAGCCCCCAGTAATTTTTTTCTGGAAGAGGGGGAAGAGCTTCCGGAAGAGGGGAAAGTGGTTGCGAAATAAAGGCGTATCCGCCACACAACCAGGATACAAGGAGCTAAAGACAATCCCCGTCGAGTCATGGAAGCGGCGATGCAGTTCCCGCACCGTGAGCATATTGCACAGTTTGCTGTCTTTGTAGGCTTTACCAGACTTGAAGGGCTTGCCGTTAATCATGGCGATCGGTTTTTTGAAGCCCTTTTCAAAGCCTTCAAGGTTGCCCAAATCAGGGGGAGCAGGAATGGGAATTTTACCGCCGAGTTCTTTGCGGTTGGCTGTCACTGTGCCGAGAATCACCAAGCGTTTATCGCTTTCAGGGGAGTTCTTCAAATCATCGAGGAGGAGGTTGGCCAACAGAAAGTGTCCCAAATGGTTGGTAGCCACACTGATTTCATAGCCATCTACACTGTAGATTGGTTCTTTGAGCAAGGGGTAATAGACGGCGGCATTGCAGACAAGGGCACGCAAGGGGCGATTTAATGCCCGAAATGACTCAACAAAGCCGCGCACGCTGGCCAACGAGGACAAGTCTAAATGCAAAATCGTATAGCCTCCGGCGGAATTTGCAAGTCTTTGGCGGCTTGCTCTGCTTTCTCAAGATTGCGGCAGGCCATAACAACGTGCCAGCCCCGATTGGCTAAGGCTTTGGTGGCATACAATCCAACTCCAGAGGATGCACCGGTAATAATGACCGTTGGGCGTGGCTGATCACTCATAGGTTTCTGTGGCATACCTGCGGTAACGTCGCTATTGATCCTGCCATAGAAGCGATCGCCCCCTAGAAGCACCACCTGCAATGATTTACAGTTACTTAATAAATAGACTCGATAGTTAATCAAGTTTTGTATCTAGTTCGTTTTTCCCCTATTTTCAGGATTAACCCGACTCTATGACGATCTCCCAACCCTTGCCGCCGTGGCTGCGTAAACCCCTTGGCAAAGCCAGTGAACTCTCCACTGTTCAACGCCTCGTGCGCCACTATGGCATCCACACCATCTGTGAAGAGGGGCGCTGTCCCAATCGCGGTGAATGCTATGCTCACAAAACCGCCACCTTTCTACTTTTGGGTGCCACCTGTACCCGTGCCTGTGCCTTTTGCCAAGTGGAAAAGGGGCGTGCGCCTGCTGCGGTTGATCCGGAGGAACCTGCAAAAATTGCTGCTGCTGTGGCTGCCTTGGGATTGCGCTATGTGGTTTTAACCTCTGTGGCTCGGGATGATTTACCGGATCAGGGGGCGGGTCAATTTGTAGCCACCATGGAGGCGATTCGTCAACGCTGCTCAGACACCGACATTGAAGTCCTCACCCCCGACTTTCGCATGGATTGGGGTCGTCTCTCCCAACGAGACTGCATTGCTCAAATTGTGGCCGCAAAGCCCGCCTGCTATAATCACAACCTTGAAACCGTCCGCCGCCTTCAAGGACCGGTGCGTCGTGGTGCCACCTACGACAGTTCACTGCGGGTCTTAGCCACTGTCAAAGAACTCAACCCCCACATTCCCACCAAATCAGGACTGATGCTGGGGTTAGGGGAAACCGAAGCAGAAGTTATTCAAACCCTAGAAGACCTGCGAGCAGTGGGGTGCGATCGCCTGACTTTAGGACAATATCTACCCCCCTCATTGAATCATTTACCGGTAGTGAAGTATTGGACACCTGAAGAATTTAACACCTTGGGCAATATCGCACGGGAACTAGGGTTTTCTCATGTGCGTTCAGGCCCCCTTGTGCGCAGTTCCTACCATGCAGCAGACTCCACGCCAACCCAAGAAGCGTGATGGATACTCCATTAAGTTTTTCGTCCCCACTGCTCAAGTGACGGTTTACTCAGGAAAGTATTTGCCCCTTGTAGTGACCATCACAGCTCCCCGCTCACGAATCAACTCCTTGGCTGCACCCTCAACACAAAAGCCAAAAAACAGGGGGCGAATGTCCTCAGTCGCTTCCACTTGAGCCACAAGACTCAAAATCGCTCCACCTTAGATTCGGTAATATTGCTTTTGACTTCCCCAAGTACAAGAACCAGCTCTCCATGGACTTGACCGCGAATGACCAAATCAAACTCATAACTACCGCGTAGATGTGCCTGTTTCGGGGGAAACGCTGCCCGCAGTTTTTCTTCAAGGAGAGAGGTCATTACATTTCATTACGTCCAGATTTAGAGTTGTGGATTGCGGCTATACTTTACATTCTACCCACCGCACAGTGCTTCTCTAGTTTCCACAACCTCTCTCAGAAAGGCTCCTGGGGCGCAGTTCCTACTTTGTCGGCAAGGCAGGCTAGATTTAACAAATCAAAGAGTAAGTGTTTGGTATTTATCAAAACTGGCATAGTCGGCTCATAATAAATTGGAGCTGTATTATGTAAGCTAAGTATTAGGAGACAGCAGAATGAGTTGATCGCTCTGCCGAACCCAGATGCTCGTGAGTGAGGAGTAACATTGTGAAAAAGACTTACCTGTTAGCAGGTGGCTTGAGCCTACTGGGTGTGGTTGCAGGGGCTAACATTGCTACCGCTAGTGAACCTGCTAACTTTGAAAACCTGATTGCTGCTGAACCACAACATTCCCAAGTTTCTGAAGCACCGCCTACTGCCAACACCATTGCAGACGCTTCTAGCACCATTACATCTGTTAATCAGCTCCTGGCTGATGAAAAATCCATGGGGCAGGTGACCTCTGTCTCTCAACTTTCTGATGTCCGCCCCACCGACTGGGCCTACCAAGCCTTGGCTTCCCTTGTTGAAAAATACGGCTGTATTGCGGGTTATCCCGATGGCACCTTCCGGGGCAACCGTGCCGCGACCCGTTATGAAATGGCAGCCGCTTTAAATGCCTGCCTCGATGTAATTAGCGATCGCTTTGCCACCAAGGAAGACCTAGCAGCCTTGCAACGGCTGATGAATGAGTTTGCTACTGAACTCGCTACACTGCGCGGTCGCATGGATAACCTTGAAGCCCGTACTGCTGCCCTTGAAGCAACTCAATTCTCAACTACTACTAAACTGACAGCTACGGCTGTTATGTCCGTTCAGTACGGCGGTCGTCCCAGTAGTGCGAATCCTTCTGTCAGTCCTGTTGGACCTGCTCCTAGTAACACAAACCCCACCGTCATTGCTGCCGTGCTTCTGAGTCTGAACACCAGCTTCACTGGCACTGACCTACTGCAAATAAACCTCTCTACAGGAAATGGTGGTCTTGATGCCATTAGTACCTATGGCCTGGGATTGCAGACAGGCTCAACCCTAGGAGCAGGAGATACCTTTGACAATACAGTCGGACCACTTCCCTACTTTAGTCCTAGCCAGTACTACTGGTCTGTTATCGGTCCGAATGTTG
>DVDZ01000190.1 GCA_015296025.1 Thermosynechococcus sp. M46_R2017_013 | reverse complement strand
CTGTGCGCGACACGCCCCGCCATACCGCTCAAGCTAACAGGGCGGGGCAGGATAGCGCAGACAGCGCAGCCGTCCTTGGGGTTTAGTTTGGCTACGCCGAAACCACGCCTTGCGGGTTTTCATCTTAAAGACGCAATGTCTATCGTGCCGAATATTGTTGTCATCCATCATAGACCAATAGTATAATTCACCCTATGCGACGCATCCAAGCCTTCAAATACGAACTGATGCCCAACGGCCAGCAGGAGCGGCAAATGCGCCGCTTTACTGGCTCGTGCCGGTTCGTTGACAACAAGGCTCTGGCGTTGCAGAAGGAGCGTTACAAACCAGGCCAACCGACGCTGGGGTATGCCGGGTTGTGCCAACTGCTGACCGCGTGGCGCCACAGCACGGATACGAAATGGCTCTCAGAGGCACCAGTGCACCCACCGCAACAGTCGCTCAAAGATTTTGAGCGCGCCTACGCCCACTTCTTCGCCAAGCGGGCTGGATTCCCGCGTTCCAAAAAGAAAGGCCAGTCGGACAGCTTCTGTTATCCTGACCCGACACAGATCAAACTCGATCAAGCCAACAGCCGTTTGTTTGTGCCCAAGCTTGGTTGGCTGCGTTATCGCAATAGCCGGGAAGTTCTGGGCACGGTCAAGAACGTTACCCTCAGCCAGTCTTGCGGCAAGTGGTTCGTGAGGCTGGTGGCGGTGCTGCCGCAGCACACAAGTCGCACCTGCCCGTGTTGCGGCCATGTATCGGTGGACAAGCGGTGGACACAGTCCCAGTGTGTGTGCGTGGAATGCGGCTATGAGAACAACGCCGATCTAGTTGGCGCAATCAATGTGTTAAGGGCGGGGCACGCCCGGATCGCCTGTGAAGTGAGCAGCATTGCGCTGCCAGCAGCAGGAACCCACCGCAGCGACTCAGGGGCAGCTCAATGCCGCGCCTGAGCGCCGTAGGCATCTCTGGAGGATGTCAAAGAAAGTAAGCCAACAATTTAGAACGGAGAGAGAGGGATTCGAACCCTCGGTGAGTTGCCCCACACAGCATTTCCAGTGCTGCGCCTTCGACCACTCGGCCATCTCTCCTAGTTTAGACAGTCTTGTTATTGTACCAAAAGTCCTGTGTCTTTGCTACATCCAATTGCCCAAGCCAGTTTTACCATCATTGATCGGGAGATCGGTGCTCACAATTTTGATCCCCCTAGCTATGTAATTTTGCGGCGGGTGATCCACAGCACCGCCGATTTCGAGTTTAAGGAACTGTTGCAAATTTCGCCGGGGGCGATCGCCCACATGACTCAAGCTTTGCGCTCAGGCGTGCCGATTATTACGGACGTGGCCATGGTCAGTGTTGGTATTCAAACAATGGCCAGTCGTACCTTTCAAAACCCAATCATTACCGCGCTGGACGATGGTAGCCACACTGCCCCCGGTCAAACTCGCAGCGCAGCAGGATGATTCGGGCTTGGCAACACTGCCCCTACGGTCTGTTTGTGATTGGGAATGCGCCAACGGCCCTTCTAGCTCTGTGCGATTGCCTGCAAGAAACCCCTGTGCCTGCGGCGGGCGTTATTGGTGTTCCCGTGGGCTTTGTCAACGTGTGGAGTCAAAGGCTGCCCTGGCGCAACTCCCTGTGCCCCAAATTCGCGTTGCCGGCCGCAAGGGGGGATCGCCTGTGGCAGCAGCAATTGTCAATGCCCTACTGGAGTTGGCCTATAGCGAGGAGCCAGTGTGACTCCGATTCATGTGGTAGGCATTGGCCTAGAGGGCCTAGCAGGCTTGGGGAAAGTAGCTCAGGAAATTATTTGCAAGGCTACGCTCTTGGTGGGGAGCGATCGCCACCTCCAGTTGATTCCCCAAGGAGACATCCCCCGCCTCTGTTTACGGGACTTTCGTGCCACTCTCAAGGCCATTCAAAACCACTTGGAAACAACCTCTGACCCCCAAGTGGTCATTCTCACCAGTGGCGATCCCCTGTTTTACGGGTTGGGACGCTGGCTCCTAGAAGTCTTTGCCCCCGAGCAGTTGACGTTTCATCCCCACCTGAGTGCGGTACAGTTGGCCTTTAGCCGCCTCAAGCTCCCTTGGCAAGATGCGGTCATCTACAGTGCCCATGGTCGCGATTTAGTGGGGTTGGTGCCCCTGTTGCAACAGGGGGTGGCAAAAATTGCCATTTATACCGATGGCGAAACCAATATTGCTGCTATTGGCCGTTTATACCAAGCGTTACACCTGCCGGTGACCTATCGGGCATGGGTGTGTCAAGCCCTTGGGAGTGAAGATGAAGCCATTCTGCCCTGGGATTTAGCCCAACCGGTGACGGAACTGCCGCCAATACATCCGCTGAATCTAGTGGTGCTGCTACGTCAACCCCAGCAGTTGCTTCCTCGGGAACAACCGCTGATTGGTTTGGGGGATGATCAGTTTTTCACGTTTAGCGATCGCCCCAGCTTGATGACAAAGCGGGAGGTGCGGGTACTCGCTGTGGCTGAACTTGGCCTCACGGGCACAGTAGAAACTGTTTGGGATGTGGGTGCCGGCACCGGCAGTGTGGCCGTAGAAATTGCCCGCCTTGCCCCCCAAGCCACGGTTTATGCCATTGAGAAAACGGCAGTTGGCTTCCAACTGATTGAGCGCAACCGCAACGCTTTTGGTTTGAGCAATCTCATCCCTGTCCAAGGGGTAGCGCCGCAGAGCCTCAGGGGCTTGCCCCCACCAGATCGCGTGTTTATTGGCGGCAGTGGTGCTCAGTTACTGGCTAATCTAGACTTTTGCTGGTCGCAGTTGAAACCCGGTGGGCGCCTTGTACTGGCGATCGCGACCCTCGAACACCAAGGGCAAGTTCTCCAGTGGTGCCAGACCCATCAAATCAGCCCCCAGCTTTTGCAGGTGCAAATTAGCCGCTCGGTTCCCCTAGGTCAAGGCCACCGCCTCCAGCCCCTTAATCCCGTTACCTTAATTACCCTAACTCAGGGATAGAAATAGCCATCGGGATAGATGGTTGTGCGATCGCACACAGCAACCGACAGATCGGCGCCCGTTGCTCGAAAAAAGTTACAACGCTGTACCTGCGCCTCCCTTAAGTCTGCCCGCTCTAAATTAGCCTGTTGCAGGTTTGCCCCCCGCAGATTGGCCTGTCGTAAATTGGCATAGCGTAAATCCGCCCCCTGTAGATTAGCCCCCTGTAGGTTTGCCCGTTCTAAATTTGCCGTCCGCAAATTGGTTCGTACAAGACTTGCGCCTTCAAGATTCGCTGCCGTCAGATTGGCTTGATACAACTGAGCATCCCCTAATTCACTGTGGCGAAGGTTGGCAGCGGTTGCCTGAATGCGATTTAACTGGCAATAGGGCAAATAGGCATTCTCTAGATTACTGTTGCTAAAATCGGCATCGCTAAGGTTAGTGTCAAAAAGACTCAGACCCGTCAGATCGCTTCCTCGAAAATCCCGTTCCCCCGCTGCATAGGCTGCCAATAGTTCCTCATTGCTGAATTTGGCCATAATGGTATAGAGAGTGTTGTACTGTGACTAAGTATTTCTACCTAAACCTTTTTGACTGTACGGGAAGTTATTGGCCAAGTTCACATTCTTTAATGCTTTCTTAACTTGGTGAGGCACCACAATGGGGGTTCAACCGCTTTCTCTGGCACAGCACTACCACGAACGCACCAAGTATGCCCCTGAGAGCTTAGCCCAACAGGCTGCACCGCTGGATTTTAGTCGCCAGCCCAATCCGTTCAAAACCTATCCTTTTGGCCATTCCTTCTCCTTGAAGCCGTTTTTAGAACCTGCAAAGGAAACAGCCCACCCCTATTGGCGGCGACTCTCACGGTTGTTGTACTGTAGCTATGGCATTACGGGAGTAGTTCCCTATCCAGATCAACCCTTTTATATGCGGGCAGCCCCCTCTGCCGGGGGACTATATCCAGCGGAGATCTATCTCCTCACTCGCAACGATACCGCTATTCCCGCTGGCATTTACAACTACCAAGTGAAAGACCATGCCCTTGTGCAGGTGTGGCAAAGCTATTTTTGGTCGGCATTACAGGCCGCTTGTCTTTGGCATCCAGCGTTAGAAAGGACGCACATTGCCCTGATTGTCACCGCAGTTTTCTATCGTTCCGCTTGGCGTTATGGCGATCGCGCCTATCGCCGCATTTGTCTCGACCTTGGGCATCTTTTGGGGAACGTGGAACTGGCCGCCAATATCAATGACTTTCGCGCTCACTTCATTGGTGGTTTTGTGGATGCGCAAATGAATGAACTGCTCTACCTTGATCCAGAACAGGAGGGGGTGTTGGCGGTAGTGGCCCTTGCCAATTTGCTGGAAGTGGAGGAAAACTTATCCACATTCCCCTCTGTGTTGGCTTCCGCCACCTGCTATGACTATGGGGCGATCGCCAGTGGTGAGTTGCTCAAGGCCTATCACCGTGCCAGTGCTCTGGTCAACAGTGAGATTATCTACAGCATGGCTAAAGCAGAAACAACCGTTGCCAAAGGCAGTACCGAAGTGCCTGCTGAACCCGCCCCCCGTAAATATAACTTCCCCTTTGGCCTGCGGGTGAGTCTGAACAAAACCATCATTCATTGGCAAGACAATTTAGCCGCTCTTGAGCAGACCATTCTTCAGCGGCGCTCTACCCGTCGGTATAGTGGCCAAGGGATTGAGATGGATCAACTGGCGGCTCTCCTTACCTTTGCCTACCATCCTCAGGACTATCGCGAGCAAGGACTGGACGAAGCCCCCAGCTTCTTTGACCCAACCTTGGTGGAAACGTTTATTGCTGTGACGCGGGTCAGGGATCTCGAGGAGGGCTGCTACTACTACGCTGTGGCTGAGCATGAGCTGCGCCAGATTCGCTTCAAGAATTTTCAAGAACAGTTGCATTTCCTCTGCCTCAATCAAGATCTGGGTCGCGATGCCGCAGTGGTCATTTTCCATACCGCCAATCTGGAGCGGGCGATCGCTCGCTATGGGGAACGAGCCTATCGCTACCTGCACATGGATGCTGGCCACCTCGGACAGCGGCTCAATTTAGCCGCCACAGCTTTGGGGTTAGGGGTCAGTGGCATTGGTGGTTTCTTTGACGATCAGGTCAACGACCTTCTAGGCATTCCCCCCACAGAGGCGGTTTTGTACATTACCACCGTGGGCAAAGCAGCGTGACCCTCACTACCCGTGGCCACTACAGTATTAAGGCGCTATTGGATTTGAGCTTGTTGCCCAACTATGGGCCTGCCTCCGTGCGTGCGATTGCTGAGCGGCAAAAGATTCCTGCCCCCTATCTAGAAAAACTCTTGATTGAATTGCGGCGCGCAGGCTTGGTGCGATCGCTGCGGGGCGTCTATGGGGGCTATCAACTTGCCCGTCCTCCCGCCGCCATTTCCCTGCGGGACATCCTCACTGCCGTTGGTGAATCGCCGACCCCCCTGTTTTTGCATCCCCCCCAACCAGAAGATGGCACAGCGGATTGGGTGACCTTGAGTCTCTGGCAACGTCTGCACCAAAAACTGCAGGATGCCCTGGCCAGTATTTCCCTAGAAGATTTGTATTTTGATGCCCGCAGTTGGCAAGCAGCCCAAGGGGATGGAGCCACATTTGTGATCTAGGCAATCAAAGAAGTAGAGGGCATCTCACAAGGAGGGGAGACATCCATGTCAGCATCAAACTGTGCCAAAGCATGGCTGATCATTCGCGAACGTGGTTTGCCGAAACGGGAAGTTATTCTCAGTCCCGATCGCCAGTGGACCATTGGTCGCCAACTCGATTGCCGTATTCTCCTCAAAGATATCTATGTCTTGCGGCTGCATGCGGTTATCAACGCCTTTCTCTTTAAGGGGCAGCCCCTCTATTTCATTAGCGATTACCACAGCCGCAATGGCACATTCCTCAATGGCCTCCCAATTGAGCACATCACTCTCCTCCACCATGAAGATGTCATTGGTGTTGGGACTACTCTCATTGTCTTTTACTATCCAGACATGTTTAAGGAAATCTCTCTCGATGAGCACCCCGAATTGAGCAAACGTTCAACAGGCAGTCTGCCTTGGGTCGGCTCAGGGTTTGACAGCCATAGGGTATAAATTTTATGATGGCAAATTGTTGAGTTTGCACGGAACAGGTTTTCCAAGAGGCACGCATCCCCTCACCTGCACGGCAAGGAGTTTTTTAGTTTCTATGGCATACGCAATCATTGAAACCGGTGGCAAGCAACTGCGCGTTGAAGCCGGGCGATTTTACGATGTGGAGCGGCTTCCCGTCGAGCCGGACAGCACAATTGATTTAGAACGGGTGTTGTTGGTGCAAACCGATAGCCAAGTTCACGTGGGTCAACCCTACGTCAGTGGTGCGGTTGTCTCTGGTACGGTGATGGAGCATCGGCGCGGTCCTAAGGTGATTGTCTATAAAATGCGTCCGAAAAAGAAAACCCGCAAGAAACAAGGCCATCGCCAAGAACTCACCCGCATCATGATCAACGAGATTCGTCTCAACGGTGAATCCCTAGGAGGTTAACATGGCACACAAGAAAGGAACAGGTAGCACACGCAATGGTCGCGACTCAAATGCCCAACGTCTAGGCGTCAAGCGCTTTGGTGGTGAAGTGGTTAAAGCAGGTCACATTCTTGTGCGGCAGCGGGGGACAAAGTTTCACCCTGGGGTCAACGTCGGCCGCGGCAGTGATGACACTCTTTTTGCGACGATTGCGGGTGTGGTCACGTTTGAGCGCTATGGCAAAAATCGCAAGCGTGTGAGTGTCTATCCCCTAGCAGAGGGCTAAAGCCACTTCTCGATAAACCTTCAGAAATCATTCAATTGGGTCAATCCGCTGGATTGGCCTTTTTATTTTTTCAGCCCATGACCTTCTTAGGGGAGTCGTGACTTGACGATTGTAAATTTCGATGAACAGCTTGTTTTAAGATCGAGAAACTGTTAAATTAGATACAGAAATCAATCGTTCATCTCTCGCAGGGCATCAGTAAGCGCTTTTCAGACCGAGTTTAATTGTCAGCGTTGTACCTTCGCGAGGGACGGAAGTAGGGAAAAAATCCCGAAGGAACGCGCCTCAGGCAGTTCACTTTGTATTCAAAATGGGGCGAAAACGATGACTACTCTTACTTATCGCGGCGTCCAATACAACTACGTTCCTCCAGCGATCAACACCCAAGCAACGGATGTGGTGGCCAAGTATCGCGGTAGCACCTACCGAGTGGCTCCTGTGACGCATCCTCCCGAAGAATCCTTAAAAATCATGACCTACCGTGGGGTTAAGTATCAAAAAGGCAAACAGCCTGCAGGCGTTCCTGCTGCTCGCTTGGCCGATAGCGTGGCTTCTGTGCCCATGACGGCAACGGTTAACGACATGGCTCGCTCCTTGGCCATGGCACATCATGTGATGATTAAAAGCCGTGAACAAACCCTCCTTGCCCGTATGGCAGAAGCAATCGGCATGCCTGTGACAGCCGCTCACTACTGGAGCCAAATCCAAGGAAAAATTAACCCCGTGTTTGGTGCCACCTACGATCGCTCCTATGTGGCTCTCAGCTAAAGCAGCAATCACAGTGGGCGGAAGTGCTGAGTTAAGTCAGTAGGAAAATAGCGAGGGAGTCAAGGATAACTTGACTCCTTTTTTCTATGGGCATTAACTTCGGCGATGCCACGGCCCCCAAATGGCAAAGGTCATCCCCGGATGGTAGAGATTGACAAACAGGGTTTGGCCATCGGGTGAGAAGCAAACCCCTGCGAGTTCTTGATCATTGAGGGCATTGCGGGCAAAGGTGTAGAGCTGTCCTTGGGGCGTGATCCCCACTAGGCGGTTGGTGCGATCATTGCCATCTTCACAGCAAATGAGATCTCCCCAAGGAGCCATTGTCAAGTTATCAGGATAATCCAGAACGTCTTTACCCGCAGACTCAACAAACAGTTCAATCGTACCACCCGCTGTTGAGGTGCGACCGGGACGATAACACCAGATTTGCCCCAGCTGCTTTTGCCCGCCACTGGTGGCTGTAAAGTAAAAGGCGCCGTTGGCATAGCAGAGGCCTTCACTGCGCACAAACCGAGCAGCCCCCTTCTCATAGCCTTGGTAGCGCACTGTATCCGTAGCGGGATCAGGATCGGCAATCGGTACCCACTCCACCTCAAAAGGTTGCCGACGCGGCAAGCCTTGACCAGTGTTCAGTTTGGGAGCACTTTTAATTTTCAGTGCCTGTAGCTCGCCGCCAGCGGCAAGGTTTCGCGGTTCTTTAGGAATAAAGCGGTAAAAGAGACTATCCCCGCGATCCTCTGTCTGATAGACGATATGTGTTTTTGGATCGATGGCGATCGCCTCCCGCTGAAAGCGACCCATGGCTTTTAGAGGCACGGGGTTGACCGGGCCGTTAGCGGCAATGGGGACTTCAAAGGCATAGCCATGGCGTTTTTGAACAGGGCCGTGCTGACCTGGCTGCGCCGGGGTGGCCGTGGTCTCCTCACAGCTAATCCAACTCCCCCAAGGGGTTTTGCCGCCCCCACAGTTGCGAGAGGTTCCCGCCAAGGAAACGTAATGCTTTAGGAGTTGGCGATCTTTGCTGATAACCAGCGTGGTGGTACCACCGGGGCAAGGGGGTCATACATTCTGTCTTTGGGAGCCACGACCCCCTGAAAGGCACGGGGAAGGCCAGGATACATTTCATGGTTGCGTACAAGGATGGTCGTGCCATTGGGGCCAGGGAAGGCGGCCATGCCATCGTGGAGGGTGGGGACAGGGGTGCCATCACTCAGCGATCGCCTAGTTTTGAGAAGACGCGATACTGAAACCCCGCCGGCAAATCCAAAAGTCCCTTGGGGTCTTTTACCAGTGGGCCAAACCCCCGCGTGGTAATCGGCAGCCCTTGGGCTGCCCGCTGGTAAAGCAGTTGCAATCCTTGGGGAAAAAGAGCTGTCCCCATACCAGCGGCGGCAAGGGTTAGGAAGCGGCGACGTTGCAAACCCATAGAAAACCTTGTGTAAACTGCACAATGAACAGTTAAACGCCCACCCCTACCTTCATACTGCAAAGTTAAGAAGTTATTCAAGGGAATCTTGTTGCCAGTTGTGGATCAATTGCTAAAATAAACTCATAACGAGTTTGGATAAGCCAATGCGAGTTTTGGATTTGCCCCTCAACGCCATTCGTCGTCCCTTGCTACGGCAAACGGATCCCGCCAAAGTAGAGGCGCTCATGGCCTCGATTGCGGAAATTGGTCAGCAGGAACCCATTGAAGTGCTGGAAGTCGAAGGCCAATACTACGGCTTTTCAGGGTGTCATCGCTACGCAGCCTGCCAACGTCTCGGACTACCGACAATTCGGGCACGGGTGCGCCGCGCCCCCCGCTCAGTTTTAAATCTGCACCTTGCCTAGACACCTTGTCAGATTAGCCCCAGTGTGGGATTCTAGCCAATTAGCCCCTCTAGGACAGCAATCGTGACGGGTGTACGCCTTGAACAATTGACCAAGGTCTATCGCGACTCCCAGCGCGGTCATGAGGTTACAGTGCTGCAGGGAATTGATCTGAGGGTTGCTGCGGGCGAGTTTTTGGTACTGGTGGGGCCTTCAGGGTGTGGCAAGAGTACGCTGCTGCGGCTCATTGCCGGTTTGGATGAGCCAACCACGGGCACGATTTGGGTGGGCGATCGCATAGTCAATGGCTTGCCGCCCAAAGTGCGGGATATTGCCATGGTCTTTCAAAGCTATGCCCTCTATCCCCACCTGACGGTCTATGACAATTTGGCCTTTGGTCTGCGCCGCACTACCCAATTGAAGGGGGTTCTGCCCGCGCCGCTGGAAGCAGCCCTGACCCGCTGGACGCGATCGCTCCCTCAACCACTGCAACTCTCTTTTTCCCGTGAGCGGGCAATTCACCAGCGGGTGATGCAGATTGCCGAGATGTTACAAATTGATTCCCTGCTAAATCGCTATCCTAAACAGCTCTCTGGTGGTCAAAAACAGCGGGTGGCGCTAGGACGCGCCATGGCACGGAACCCGCAAGTCTTTTTAATGGATGAACCCCTCTCAAACCTCGATGCCAAGCTGCGCACCGAAACCCGCAGCCAAATTGTCCAACTTCAGCAACAATTGGGCATTACGACAATCTATGTGACCCACGATCAAACGGAAGCAATGACCATGGGCGATCGCATTGTCGTGCTCCATCGAGCAAAATTCAACAAATTGCCACCCCTTTAGACCTATATCAACGCCCTGCCAACCGTTTTGTTGCCGAGTTTATTGGCTCACCACCGATGAATTTTTTAGCCGTCACCCTGAGCCCAGGAAAGATACAGTACCACCATTGGCAGTTGCCCTTGAGCCAGCCTTTACCCTCGGCATCGAAGGTGTGGTTGGGGATTCGTCCTGAACATTTTGCGTTGGCCACAGTTGAAGAAGTCGGTGCCTTCCCTGTTCAAGTGGATCTAGTGGAAGCCCTAGGCCATGAAACGGGGCTAGCAGTGCACCTGATTGCGACAGGAGAAACCTTGCGGGTGCGCTTGCCGGGGCAACAGCCTATTCGGCGGGGCGATCGCCTGTATTTGCGCCCTGATCCGCAGTATCTGCACTTTTTTGATGCCACCACAGGGCAGCGACTAGAGCTAGAGCCATGAGCCAGCGCCTGCAAGCCCGCCTTGCGATGGCCGGCATTAGCCGCAAGAGTCAACTGCGCCGTAGGGGATTTACGCGGCAGCAAGCCAATGCCATTTGGTTGGGAGAACTACACCGCTTGCGCCTTGAAACCCTAGAGCGCCTCGCCCAGGTGCTTGGGGTCACTCCCTTGGAATTCTTGCAGTGGTTCTATGGGGAAGCCACCCCTGAGGCGGCGCTGCAATACCAAGCCCTGCAGATCCTTGAACCCTTTCTGCGCTTCTGGCCCACGGCTGCCTATGCGGCGCAACAAAACCCCGCAGTGCCGGCTCAGCGAATTTTGCCCCTAGTCAAGCCGGTGTTTCAACTGCTAGAACTGTGGGGGGTCAAGAGGATTGGTGAGGTGGGGGAGTGTGTTCCCTTTGATCCGCGCCAGCACCAGAGCGATCGCGCACCGTTAGCGGAAGGTACACCCGTGCGCATTACCCATGCGGGCTATTGGTGGGGCGATCGCCTGCTCTTGCGGGCGATGGTGACGCCAGTAGATACTCTTGGACAATCTGCCCCCCCAGCACATGCTCCTGAATCACCCGCTCAATAACCGGCGGTGTTGCCGAGTGATACCATACCCCATCGGGATACACTGCTAGAATTGGCCCCCGTTGGCATACCCGCAGACAATGTACCTTCGTGCGAAAAATGCAGCCTTGGGGGCTAGGTTGATCCAATCCCAATTCGCTGAGGCGCTTTTTCAAATATTCCCATGCTTCTAAGCCCACCGCCTTATCACAGCACAGGGGTTTTGTCTGATCCGCACACAGGAATAGATGTTGCCTAATGTAGCCAATACCGAGGGCGGCTACTTGCTGCTCCAATGAAAGGGAACTCATGACTTGCGTCTCCTATTCTGCAACGAGGGTTACCGGTGTTGGCAGCACCATTGAGGAGGTAGGGGAAAGCTGGCGCCGATTCCATTGAATGTCGGGTATTTCCTCGAAGGTACGCCGCAACGATGTCTCCCAGAATTGCCGCACCCTTGCCAAAAAGGGATCAGCCAAGAGAAATTCGGCGCAGTGATAGATCTCATCTCAAAGTTATCAGTACGGTACAGGATTAGGTCAAGAGGGGAGCCGACGGAGATATTGGATTTCATTGTTGAATCAAGGGTGAGCAGTCCCGCATCCACGGCGGTATCGAAGCGCAATGTGCGGGCTAAAATCGGCTTGTCATACTTTGTCTCACCCATCTGGAGAAAAGGGGTTTCTGGTGTGGCTTGCAGAAAATTGTCCTGACTATAGATGAAGTAGAGGTAGGGTTCTTGTCCCCCAAGAGAAAGGCGATGGCTTTCAGTGACTTCCCGCAGTTTGCCGCCGACATAAGGCGCCGCTTCGTACATATTGGGCAGTGAGTTAAGACAATACTCCAATTCGCCCTTGAG
>DVDZ01000193.1 GCA_015296025.1 Thermosynechococcus sp. M46_R2017_013 | reverse complement strand
CGCGCAAGGGGTGCGATCGCCCTGTTCTTGAGGCCATCCTCCACAACCGTCCCCCCCCGCATTCTCTATGTAAGTTGTCATCCCGCCACCTTAGCCCGGGATCTCGCCCACCTCTGCCACAGCGGTGCCTATCAACTGGTTAAAATTCAACCCCTCGATATGTTTCCGCAAACAGCCCATGTGGAAACTCTTGCTTTACTAACCGCTTCCTAGGGCGTTGTTATCTCTAGGGGGCTGGATTGGCGTCCTTTGAAACATCTTGGCAAACATCTGACTAACATAGGCTTGGCCATAGACGACCGTGGTCTTAGGTGTTGCCGGAGTTGTTGTATCGGCTGGAGCCATTGGTGAGTTGGCCCGATCATCGGACGGAGAGACTACAGAGTCTTGCTGATCTTGCGGGGAATTCTCTGACAGATCGGCGGTTGCTGGTGACTCCTGCCAAGGATCTTTAACAGCAGTGACACTCTCTTGGAGGTGACTGGTTTCTGTGGGGGGCTGCCAACGGCGACTTCTATCGCCAAGAAGGGATCCTGCAGCCACAACTGCACCGGCAGGAATAGTTGTTTGCATCACAGTCGTACTGGCGCCAATACAGGCATGGGGTTCTACAGTAACTGCCCCAATCAGCAGGACTCCCGCGCCAATGTTGACCCCTTCACCAATTTCAATAGTGCCACCGTGGGCATGAATCACACTGCCCATACCAATGCAGACACCTGCCGCAATCCGAATTGAAGCCCCTGGTTCTGCCCAAAGTAGCACGCCGGGTGCCAAAACAGCCTGGGGATCTACTACCACATCACCGACAATACGAACTGCCGGTGAAGGGGGCAGGGCTAAGGGCGGCAGGGGCATTGGGGCACCTCACAGGGAGGGCTACTTAGGAGCCTGTTGGAGCGGGATTTCGGCCACCCGCTGCTTACCGGCTGGGTTAATACCAATCAGCCGTACGTACTCGCCACTGTACTCTTGAAGGCAAGCCTCAATGACAGCCAAGGCTTCATTGAGATTTTTAGCCTCAATGCGAGGGCCACTATACCATGAATTGGTGCGATAGCGGCGGGCATCCACGTGTTCTAGGGCAAGGGTGTAACCTTGTTGCAATAGCTGGCGTACTTGTTCGACAACCTCTTGACTCAGACGGTGGCTACTAGTGCTCCCTTGACTAGAGGCAGTTGGGCGTGATGCAAATCCTTGACCATGGGTGCTACTGCCATTACTTGCGGCTTTGCCATTGGGACGGTGAATAATTCTTTCTAGTACCCGCTGCTTGGCCTTGGGATTGACACCCACGAGGCGGACATAGTCTCGCTGGTGCTCCGCAAGGAAAGCACCGAGGTCATTGATTTGTTGTGCAGAGGTAATTTTGATACCGCTTTGCCAAGAACTGGTACGGAAGCGACGCTGATCGGCATACTCGGTGGTCACTTGGCAGCCTTGGCGCAATAGGTCTTGAATTTGGTTCAACAGATCGGCGCTGAGAACGGTTTCACTGTTGCCAGAACTGGCTGAAACATGGCTAGCAGCCGCTGGAGTTGGTGCTTTTGGGGCGATCGCCACCGCACCATCGGGTCGCTGAATAATTTGTTCAAAGACGCGCCGCTTTTGCTTTTGATCAATACCAATCAAGCGCACATATTCTCCAGCATGTTCTTGGAGGCAGGCTTCAAGGGCAGCCAGCACTTCGAGTTCCTGTTTCGACTGAATGGGGGCACAACTAGTCCAGGAACTGGTGCGATAGCGGCGGGCATCGGCGTGCTCTGTGCCAATTTGGTAGCCCTGCTGAAGTAACTGCCGCACCTGCGCCACCACCGAGGCATCAAGGGAACCCACTGGGGCTGCACTCCCCATTGCACTGGGACGAGAGCTACTGGCAGTCCCCACCGCGGCTTGACGAGGGCGTTGAATAATTTCCTCAAAAACGCGGCGCTTCGCTTTGGGATCGACGCCAATCAGGCGCACATATTCGCCTTCATGTTCCTTTAATAGCTGGGCAAGCGCCGCCATCACTTGAGACTCCTGCCGTCCCGTCAACGTTGGGCCACTTTGCCAAGAGCTAGTGCGATACCGCCGCGCATCGGCATATTCCAAACTGATTTGGTATCCCTGTTGCAACAACTGGCGGACATGAGTCCCATAATCTGCGGTCATAGTGTTCTTTTCCCCGGTGAGCGTTTCAACATGTAGGATGGGCGGGTCTTCTCGACGCTGGAGTTCATTCCGAATCGGGGCAATACAGGCAATATTCTCAGCACAGTGGTACCCCGATAGCAGCGCTTCATTGATGCCAACCACGTGCTGGGCAAAGTGAATATCAGACTCTTCCACATTGGGCAGGCGATCAGCTTGCTGCTGCGTCGTGATTACCATTCCCGAAGGTACATATTTGCCTGGTGGAATCTCCACATCTTGGATGAGGACGTGCATCATCACCACGCAGCCCGCACCAACCCGTGCATTAAAGACCGTTGAACGAAAGCCAATAAAACAGCCATCACCAATGTAGGCAGGGCCATGGATCAAGGCCATGTGGGTAATCGAGGCATTGTTACCGATCCAAACAGAATATTCTTGACCATCATCGCCAATCACCCGCCCCTGCTGGAGGCCATGGATGACAACGCCATCTTGAATGTTGGTGCGGGAACCAATATAGAAGGGCGTTCCTTCATCGGCACGAATGGAAGTACCGGGTGCGATGTGAACATAATCCTTGATGCGAACATCGCCGATGAGGTTACTAAAAGAGTGGACATAAGCCGTGGGGGCAATCTCTGGCTCCGCTAAATCCCTAGACCACGGCGTTGGAGGTGCCGCATAGCTTTGAACCGCCATAGGGAGAAGTCTCCAATGCTAATACTGGGTGCGCTTGCTGTAGAGCAAATAGTTATCCCGACTTACGGTGTCAATAATGGCAACTACGGCTGCATCAATGGGTTTGTCGGTGCCATTGATAATACAGCGGGCGGCACTGCCTCGACTTACCAATACCCACTCATCCTGTCCTGCACCAACCGTATCCGCAGCCACTTCGTAGTCGGGTAAAAATTCGCCGTCCTCACCCAAATATTGCAAGATGAGAAACTTGACTCCCGTTAAGGTGTCTTCTTTTTGAGTACTGGTAACGGTGCCGCACACTCGCGCGATTTTCACTACGGGCGACCCATCGGGCGAATACCACTAACGCTTTCGCGGAATTGCTCCACTGCTTCGGTGTAACGAATGGGGAGCACGTACTCCAGGTTTTCGTGGGGGCGAGCAATAATGTGGGTAGAGAGCACTTGACCCCCATTGACGCGCTTCACATTTTCTACACCCGCCGCAACAGAAGCCTGTACTTCAGAAACATCACCCCGCACAATGACAGTGACGCGACCACTGCCGATTTTTTCGTAGCCCACTAGGGTAACGCGAGCAGCTTTTACCATTGCATCTGCGGCTTCCACTACTGCAGGGAAACCGAGGGTTTCAATCATACCGACGGCAATTGCCATTGTAATAACTCCTAAACGTCAAACAAGTTAAGAACTAGAGGATCAATCAGCGATGCCACTGAAAACTCCACCAAACTGCCAAGCCCCTTAGTTTCGGAATTGCTCCACTGCCTCGGTATAGCGAATGGGCAATACGTACTCTAGGTTTTCGTGGGGACGAGCAATGATGTGCGTAGAAAGCACCTCCCCGCCATTGACACGTTTGGCAGAATCGACGCCGGCAGCCACGGAGGCTTGCACTTCGGAGACATCACCCCGCACAATTACGGTGACCCGACCACTGCCAATTTTTTCGTAGCCCACTAGGGTAACCCGAGCGGCTTTTACCATTGCGTCTGCTGCTTCGACGACGGCGGGAAATCCGCGCGTTTCAATCATTCCCACAGCAATTGGCATGAGTAAGCTCTCCTAATTAGAATAAGGGTAAGCAGTACAAAAGCTAGAGTTGCAATCAGAGCGATCGCCACAGAAAATAATGACGGGATAGCCGATTGTAATCGTGACGTTAATCACCGTCTTTTTATCTCTAAAACAAGCATAGGGTCAGGGGTTTCTTTTGACAATATAATGATTGATAATCTTTTCTAGTTTTTCATATTATCAAACCTAATTTTAAGCCACCGATGCTCCCTTTGGCTCAAGGCCAGTCAATAGCAATGGGGTAATCCATAGAGTTCTATCTAAAACTGCTTATCTTCTCATAGCCTGACCACCCGATTGAGAGGGTTCTATCTGGGTTTCGGTAGATCGCATAGGGTATTTCAATGTTGCTTCGTATTTTACTAGATCAAAATCTATTTTTTATCAAACACTAATTAACTTTTCCCGATCAATAAAACACTGATCTGGCCTATCCATCAAGGTAGGCAGCAAGAGCGAAATCCCTTGGCAGAATGCAATTGAGTGTTTTGCTAGAATTCATAAGGATTTAATATCAAATCTGGTTTAAAGCTGTAGGCACAACCGCAAGTTTTCGATGGAACTCATCCAAGCGGCTCTGCCGGCCTTTCTGCAAGGTGCACTGAATACGTTGATTTACTGTGGTATTTCTTTCCCCTTAGCGATGCTCTAGGCATTGTCTTGGCCGCTATGACCACCTCGCCATTTTTATTTCTGCGCTGGCCAGCCCTAGGTTTTATTGAGCTAATGCGAAATACGCCTATGATTACCCAACTGCTGCTCCTTTACTATGGGGTCGGTGCAGTCTTAGCCCAGATGAACCTTGCCACTTGGGTAAATGCTTGGACAGCGGGAGTGACAGCCTTGGCACTCAACTATAGCGCCTATGAAGCGGAGATCTTTCGCGCCGGATTGCAAGCAGTGGATGTGGGTCAACAGGAAGCTGCCCTATCTTTGGGTATGAGCCAACAGCAGGGCTTTGTGCGCGTTATTCTACCCCAAGCGATTCAAATTGTGATCCCACCCTTGGTCAATGATTTTATCTATATGCTCAAGGATTCGGCTATTGTCAGTGTAATTGCGGGAGTGGACTTAACCTCAGTGATGCGGGTATGGGTGATTCGCAACAGTAGCAATCCGTTTCCCCTCTATGCCCTCGCTTTAATTCTTTACCTGCTGATGAGTTTGCCGATCGCATGGTGGGGATGGCGTTTGGAGGAGCGGCTAAAGGCTAAAATATCCTAAGGTCCGCACATTCTGGAGCCGCTTTCTCTGTGAGCGATCGCCTGCACCTGATCCACTTACCCAGTCTCACCACAGAACGGGACGGCCAAGATGTCATTCGAGGTTTGACTGAGCAACCCAAGTCTCTTCCCTCTTACTACTTCTATGATGCTGCGGGATCCCGCCTCTTTGAGCAAATCTGCGAGCTGCCGGAATACTACCCCACCCGTACAGAATTGGGCATTTTAGAAACCGCCGCCGGGGCGATCGCTCAACTCACAGGTCCCTGTGAACTGGTGGAGCTAGGCAGTGGCAGCGATCGCAAGATTCGCCTCCTCCTATCGGCCTACACCGAGGTGCAACCCCAGCTTTACTATCGCCCCATTGATGTCAGTGGTTCGATGCTTAAAAGCAGTGCCATTGCCCTTCTTGCCGACTATCCCCAGCTCAGCATTCATGGCCTTGTCGGTACCTATCAAGTTGGCTTAGAGCACCTACCGCCCCCTTTGGCACCCCGCCGCTTACTCTGCTTTCTTGGTAGCACAATTGGCAACCTGTCCCCCAAGGAATGCCAGAGCCTTTTTCAACAGATTCATCGAGTTCTCAGGATTGGAGACTATTTCCTGCTGGGCGTTGATCTCATCAAAGACACCAGCATTTTGCTCCCTGCTTACAACGATGTCCAAGGGGTAACGGCTGCTTTCAACCGCAATATCCTCCATCACCTCAACTGGCGATTTCAAGGCAATTTTCAGCCCGCAGCCTTTGCCCATCGCGCCATTTATAACCCTGTCGCCCAGCAAATTGAGATGTATCTGGATTCACAACAGAGCCAAACTGTAATCTTGGCCGCCCTTGATTTTCAGTGCACTTTTACTGCTGGTGAACCGATTCTTACCGAAATTTCCCGCAAGTTTGACCTGACCGCCCTCAAGCAGGCATTAACCGATACTGGATTTCAGTGGGTCAATGCCTTTACCGACCCTCGGCAGTGGTTTGCCCTCTGCCTCTGCCAAGTTTAGGGCGACAGCCCTAGGAATAAGTTAAAATCAGAAAGAAAAGCCGCCTCCATCGCTCAGGTTGCGGCTCTAATAGCTCAGCGTGGAAGGACCCTATGCCCATCGGCGTACCTAAAGTTCCCTACCGGATGCCCGGTGAACCCTACACTCAGTGGATTGACATCTACAACCGCCTCTATCGCGAGCGGATTATTTTCCTTGGTAAAGAAGTAGATGATGAGATTGCCAACCAAATTGTGGCGGTGATGCTCTACCTTGACTCCGAAGATCCGGGCAAAGACATCATGCTCTACATCAACTCCCCCGGTGGCTCCGTTACAGCTGGGATGGCAATTTATGACACGATGCAACATATTAAATCCGATGTCGTCACCATTTGTGTGGGTCTAGCTGCCTCGATGGGGTCTTTCCTCCTGGCAGCCGGTACCAAAGGCAAACGGTTAGCACTCCCCCACTCCCGCATCATGATTCACCAGCCTTCTGGTGGTACCCGTGGTCAAGCAACGGACATTGAAATCGAAGCTCGCGAAATTTTACGGGTGCGGCGACAACTCAATGAACTATACGCCTACCATACCGGCCAGCCCGTCGAAAAAATTGAGCGGGATATGGATCGCGACTTTTTCATGTCCGCTGAAGAAGCGAAAAACTACGGCCTGATTGATCGGGTGATTGAGGAGCGTTCCAACTAGTTTGCCTGCACTAGTGACATAAAAGATTATTGACATATAGAGGTTTACTATGTTGCAAATCATGCAAGCCTGCCGTAGGCATTCGTCCACGTGTGGCGTAAGCATTGGCCTATCTATTGGCAGCTTCTCTCTCCTTGTGGGTGCCCTCATGATACTGGGAATCAGTCAGCCCGTGCGTGCCCAAGCCGCCAGCCCTCTGCCGCCGGAAATGATGAAAAGTACAATTGAGCAGGTGAGTGACTCCCTTGCTAAATATCTATCGGGAGCTAGTTGTACTGACATTGCTCAGTTAATTAAGATGTTGCCCACCAACGGAAGTAGCCCAGCACTTGATCCCAACTCGATCATTGGGGCAGTTATGCTCTCAATTAAAAACAGCCCCGATCTGCAAGCAATCATTGCTTCACGGGTGGGGCCAGCGTTGATTAGCAAAGCAGTGGAATGCAATATGATTTCCCCTGAACTCCTGCTAAAGGCGATGAGCCGGTAACTATAACACTTTAGGGAGAGGCCCATGACTTGGCGTGCCACTACCACTGTGCCCGAGCGGATTTTGGCCAGCTTGATCTATCTGCTGCCGCTCTTTTACGTCATGCCCTTTGGCGGCTTTTTATTTGAGCTGTTTCCGCCACTGCAAGCACTGGCGCTAGTGGTACTGCCCGTCGCCTTAATCTATTCAATTCCCTTTGCAGGACTACTTGTTTTTATGCTGCTGTACCTGCTGGTGGTGCGCAACAGCCGCGTTAGCCTTTTTATTCGCTACAACACGATGCAGGCACTGTTGATGGGGATTGTGCTGTTTATTGTCCAACTGCTGGTGCAGCTCTTCGTCCGCGTTGCGAGTTTTGATCTCCTCATTAAAGTACTCTTTAATTTTGTCTTTATTGCCACGGTAATTGGCGTCTTTTATGCAGTGGTGCAGTCTGTGCGCGGCATCTATGCCGAAATTCCCACACTATCGGATGCCACAAAAAGCCAAGTCTTCTAGGGGATGCTAGGAAGTCCCTCATCCCGTATGATGAGAAAGTGACGCTACGAAAAACGACAACATCATGGAAACACTCAAAATTACCGTTTATATCGTTGTGACCTTCTTTGTGCTCCTTTTTGTTTTCGGGTTCCTTTCGGGTGATCCAGCTCGTAACCCCAAGCGCAAGGATCTGGAATAATCCTCGCCAAGGGGGGCGGGCATCGGGTAACGTAACTAGGCAGTAGTCGTGAGGAAGTTTGGCCGTTGTTGTTCTTACCTCTTTTGGCTAGTCTGCCCCCCCCTGCACAACCCACAGAAATTACAGAGGTCATCAGCCCATCCCAAGCGGATTTACTTGGAACAACGGTCACCCCTGATTTAAGCAGGACAACGCCGCTCAGCTCTGAGCCAACACCTGCTTTTACAGCCCCCCTCCGCCTTGGAGAGGCAAATGCTGAAACCCCCGTTGTTCGTGACCAGCCCTTAGAGGTGACGGCTGATCGCCAAGAATTTGACCTAATGCGGCGATTGTTTAATGCCATTGGCAATGTCTTCCTCCGATTCAGGGAAGCCGAACTTACTGCTGATCGCATTCAAACCGATATTGAGGCTCAAATTCTTGTGGCCGAAGGCAATGTGACGATTACGCGAGGTGATCAAGTACTGCGGGGCGATCGCTTGGAATACAATCTCAGACTGGATCGAGGCTCCCTCACGAATGCTCGCGGTGTAGTCAATGCAGCTAGGTAGATCAAGATCTGAGGCTAACGGCTTCTCCTAATCCCCCATCCATAAGTACCCTTCCCGGCTTTGATAAACAGGATGCAGACCCCCAAGCAGAAGTGACGGAAACCTTTGATCGATTGCGATTTGAAGCTGATCGTCTCGAATTTGATGGCCGTCGCTGGTTTGCCACAAATCTACGGATGACCAATGATCCCTTTAGTCCCCCGGAACTCGAAGCACGGGCACAGAAAGCCACAGCTGAACCCCGCAATGCCGATGAAACTCTCCTAACTGTGCGACGGGGTAGGGTTGTTTTTGATCAACGTGTGGCTTTGCCTATAGTCCTGCGCCGCTTTGTGGTGGGTCGCCCCTATGAAATTCTGCCCTTTGAATTTGGCTATGACGAGCAAGACCGGGGGGAGTGTTTTTTCTTTACCGTTACAGAGTCGTTAATACTCCGAACACTGTACTGACACTTCTGCCCTCAATCTATCTCCAGCGCATTGCTCGTAACGACTTTGACCTCTTCAATGCCAACAGCTATGGAGTAGGAATTGAACTAGGTCATCGATTTACCTCACAAACCCGTGTACGGGGCTATGGTTTTTTGAGTACTCTAGATCCTAACGAGTGGCTGGCAACCTCCCGTGCCGGCCTAGAATTGTTCCACAATATCAATGCTCAAAACCTACTGACTGTTTCTGCAATTTATCGCCAGCGCATTTTCAATCGTTCCCTTGGCGAGCAAAATCTAACCAGTAGCTTTGGGGTCACGTTGAGTAGTGCAGGGATTCCCCTGAACAAAGGATTGACGTTGAGCTACCTGTTGGGAGGGGAATACGTTACGGCTGGTAGCGATGATCCCATGTTACCTCTGGGGCGTTTTCAGACAGCGGCAAATCTCAACTGGGTCATGCCCATTTGGCGGGGTACCCCCTACCACCTACGCGAACCCAAGGCCTACGCTACAGCCCCCGTCCCGTACAACCCTTCTTGCAGTTCTACACAAACTTTGGGGGGGGTAGCCAATTACTATACCAATGGCAGTACTCAACCGGCATTAATTGCGGGGGCGGGTTTTCGCGGTCAAGTGGGTCATTTCTCCCGCAACTGGTTTGACTACACGAGCTTTGATTTGGGATTTACACAAACCTTTAACGATCAATCTTCACCGTTTCTCTTTGATCGCATCGTTGATTTTAGTGTGCTCAATATAGGATTGTTGCAGCAGATTTACGGTCCACTGCGAGCGGGTACCCAACTGCAGATTAATGTGGACACCGGTAATGTTTTCAATACGAATATTATTGTGGAATATAGCCGTCGCACCTATGGAGTTATGTTTCGCTATAACTTGGATCGCCAGTTAGCAAGCATTCTTTTGCGCATTAATAGTTTTAACTGGCGTGGCAATGCTGATCCCTTTTCCAGTCCTGGACTGGGCACAGCAACTGATGGTGTGATTCGCTCCAATTAGGATGACGCTTCTATGTCAACACCCAATGTACGTGTTTTTGCGGATTTGACTGCTCTGACGGCGGCGGCAAAACAGTTTCTTCTAGAGCAGGCCACTGGGGCGATCGCCCAACGGGGGCAATTTACCCTGGCTCTTGCCGGCGGCAATACGCCTAAACCGCTGTATGAAAGTCTTGTTTCTGCTGATACCCCTTGGTTACAGTGGCACATTTTTTGGGGGGATGAACGCTACGTGCCCCTTGAGCACACCGACAGCAATGCGGGGATGGCCTTCCAAGCTTGGCTGAACCACGTGCCCATTCCTAAAACTCAGATTCACCCCATGCCGACGGAGGATGCAGATCCTCAGATTGCTGCCGATCGCTATGAGCAAACCCTGCGCCAACACTTTGGCCTGCGCAATGGGGAATTTCCCAGCTTTGATCTAATTTTGCTTGGTATGGGTTCCGATGGCCATACAGCCTCTCTGTTTCCCCACACAGCAGCACTGCAAGTGGGCGATCGCCTGATTACTGTGGGCAACAAAGATGGCCAACCCCGCCTCACGTTTACAGTGCCTCTAATTAACCATGCCCGCCAAATTCTCTTTCTCGTAACCGGTGCCAATAAACAAACTGCCCTGCACCATATTTTTTCCAGCACGGGCGATCCCCATCTCTATCCGGCGCGGCTGATTACTGGCAATACCCTTTGGTTTTTGGATCAAGCGGCGGCTGAGGGTGTCGTTGACAATGCCTAGGCTGGGGGTCTGCCCCGTTCATGAATGGCCTGAATAATAGCGATATTGGCTTTGGGAAAGGGAAACTGATCTAATTCTTCAGGGGTGACCCAGCGAATGGCCTCGCACGCCAGTGGCTGGGGGGTTCCCGAAACATGCTGGCAGTAGTAAACATGGAGCGTCACCCGAAAATGGGTGTAGGCATGGTCAATGTCAATCAAATGCTCACCAACGCTAATCTCAATACCCAATTCTTCACGAATTTCCCGCTGAATACACTGCTGAACCGTTTCGTTGGGTTCAATTTTGCCTCCCGGAAATTCCCATAATCCCCCCAACAGACCCGTTGGTGGCCGGCGATCAATGAGAATCTCACCTGCCGTATTCCAAATAACCGCGACACCAATCTTTTTATGGGGAAGGGGAGAACGACTCATTTTGCGGGGAATCTCATGGGTTAATTGGTGGCGGTGCGCCCAGCAATGGCCTTGCCAAGGACAAGCATGACATAGGGGTTGGCGGGGTGTACAGATCGTTGACCCCAGATCCATGAGGGCTTGATTGAAATCGCGGGGAGATTGGCGACACAACAGTTGGGTTGACCACTGCCACAGTTGCGCTTCCGCCTGCTTGGGGGGAACTGTGAGACCATAGAGACGGCTAAGCACTCGTTTGACATTGCCATCGAGAATTGGCTGTGGCTGATTAAAGGCAGCACTGAGAATAGCCCCTGCGGTACTGCGACCAATTCCCGGCAGCGCCACCACTGTCTCATAGGTGCAGGGAAACTGACCCCCATGATTGGCCATGATCTGCTGCGCGGCTTGGTGCAAGTGGCGTGCGCGTGCGTAGTAGCCCAATCCCTGCCATTGCTTGAGAACGGCCTCCAAATCGGCAGCGGCTAAGTCGGCGATCGCGGGAAAGGTGGTTAGCCAACGCTGGTAGTAGGGAATCACTGTGGCCACTTGGGTCTGCTGGAGCATGATTTCTGAGACCCAGATGGCGTAGGGATCACGAGTGTGGCGCCATGGTAAGTCTCGCCCCTGCTGTTGATACCACTCCAAAAGCATGAAGCGAAGGGCAGGTAGTGCATACCCGCCCCCACTGTCCTGAACCCTTGGCATGGGTTATTTACTGTCTTCCCCTTGGGCGGCAGCCTGGAGCGATCGCTCGAATTCAAGGCGTTGTTCGGCACCGCGTAGGAAGTAACCGCTCATCATGGCGGAAGCCAAAAGACGCCCTAGATGTTCCCGATTGGTGGTAATGGAAACCTCAAACCCCTCCGGTGGCAAGTAACCCAGTAGGTTACCAATGTGGCGTTCCA
>DVDZ01000082.1 GCA_015296025.1 Thermosynechococcus sp. M46_R2017_013 | reverse complement strand
TCACCTACTTGCCCGACACAGTGAACAAGGGAGGAAACTTTTACGGCATCAACTTCAACTTTGGCACAGGTATCAGTTGGCAGCCCCATCCTCGCTTTAACCTTTTTGCCGATGTCAATATGCCTGTAGGTCCTGGGGGCAATGCCGTGCGCAGTAGCGATGGCGCGATCGTCAACCTGCCAGTGTGGAGCCTCGGACTGCGCTTTCTCGCTACCCCCCTCGTTGCCATTGATCTGGCCGCAACTAATGGCCTTGGCATCACACCGGCAACGCGAACGCTTGCTTTTTTGCCAGATGCCGATCAAGTGGCAATTATGGCCGGCTTGACTTACACTCCCAACATCGGATCTAATCTTTCCCCGCCCCTCCTGCCTAGGTTTCGCCGTGGGTCTCGGCCAGCTCTCACGGAGCGCGATCGCCATCTACTTTTCAGTGGTTTGACCCTCACCTCTGCTGGCACGCTGGAGCCGGGGATGTTCCACTTACGAGCTAACACAGGTACAGCGGGAACAGGCTGGCAAATGGGGATTAGCTTGGGTGAGAATGCCCAATTTACAGTTGCTGTGGAGCAATGGGAACGAGGCGAAACCCTTTCGGAGACTTTCAACTATAGCCCCAGTTTGCAATTTGGCTTGGCTGCTAAGCTTCGCTTTCTTGATCAAACCCAAGGAGACCCTATTTCCCTTGCAATTCAGGGCTCATTTAATCACAGCTTTCCCACGGATGACCCCGGCCTTAGCCGCGGACTGGTCGGCGCTGAGTTAAGCTTGATGCTGCAGCCCCATAAAACGCTGGCTTTACTGGTGAATCCCAAGGTTGGCCTCTTTACTCCTAGAAGCAAAATCGTTGGCGGCATTGGCGTGGGACTCAATCTGGAACTTGCTCGCAATCTCCAATTGATTGCCGAAGCCACTCCCGTCTTTGGCCAAACCGGTGTTTATAGTGTCGGATTGCGCTATATCGTTCCCCAGTGGGGCTTGGGAATTGATCTTTACGGGTCAAATGCAGCTGGCAGCAGTATTCCCAATGGGGGTCTAGTGGGTCAGGGGTCACCGGGGGTGGGCGTCAACCTCCATTGGCTGTTTGGTGGATCGCGGCAGCAAGCGGATTAAAAAAATTCTCCCCACTCAACTAATCGCGGGCAAGGTTTTCAAAGCGGGTGTATTGGGGGTCAAAAAGGAGCTTAACGGTACCCACCGGGCCATTGCGGTGTTTGGCAATCAGGAGTTCACAAATGCCGCGATCGGGGGTATCGGGGTTGTAGTATTCGTCGCGATACAGCAGGATCACTAAGTCGGCATCCTGTTCAATGGAGCCAGATTCCCGCAAATCGGACATAAGAGGGCGTTTATTTTGCCGTGATTCGACACTGCGGCTCAGTTGGGAAAGGGCAATGACAGGTACATTCAGTTCCCGTGCCAGTCCTTTGAGGGAGCGGGTAATTCTTGAGAGTTCCTGCACCCGACCCTCTGTCGTTTCTTCACTACCCATTAGTTGCAGATAGTCAATTAGAATGAGGCCGAGACCATTGGGATGCTCCGCATGGAGACGACGAGCCGTGGAGCGAATCTCGCCAAGGGTGGGGTTGGGAGTGTCGTCAATGTAAATAGGCAGTTGGGAGAGAACACCAATCGCTCGACTCAGGGGTTCCCACTGGTGTTGGCTAATGCGCCCTGCCCGTAAATAATTGCTGTCAATGCGGGCTTCGCTAGCGAGGAGACGTTGCACCAGTTGTTCCTTGGACATCTCAAGCTGTAGATCGCCACCCCTAGGTTGTGAATTTCGGCAATGCGACGGGCAATTTGCAGGGCGATTGCTGTCTTGCCCATCGAAGGACGACCAGCAATGATAATTAAGTCCGATCGCTGGAAGCCTTGGGTTATATTGTCCAGATCGTAGAAATTACAGGATAGACCCGGCTGAATATTGCCGATCGCCCGTTGCTCTAGTTCTGTAAACGTGCGGGTAAGAATTTGATCGGTGCGGGTTAACCCCTGCTGAATCCGATCCTGCGTCACGCTAAAGATTTGCTGCTCGGCCTGATCCAAGATCTCATTTAATGAGAGGCTGCTATCGTAGCCCAGCTTCACCACTTGGGTACCGGCTTCAATGAGCTTGCGGCGCAGGTATTTTTCCTTGACCAAGAGGGCGTAGCGATCAATATTAATTGCACTCACCGTGCGCTCCACCAGCTCTGCCAGCTTTGTGTGCCCCCCAACCTTATCCAATAGCCCCTGATCCTGGAGCCAAGCCGTAATGCACAGCAGATCCGTGGGACTGCCACGACTGTGGAGGGAAATGGCTGCGCGGTAGATCTCGCGGTGGGCACTGAGGTAAAAGGCCTCAACCGGCAAAATATCCACCACACGGTTAATGGCTTCAGGATCTAAGAGAATACCCCCC
>DVDZ01000010.1 GCA_015296025.1 Thermosynechococcus sp. M46_R2017_013 | reverse complement strand
ACTGTAAACTCTACGCTAAAGAAGCCATGCTCGACCTGTTTTTGGGGTTCCACTAAAACACCATAGCCTGCATTAACTTGAGAACCAAGGCCTTGGTTCAGACCACAGATTAACCAGTTTTTTACTTGCTCCAGAATTTCAAAAGAGACGCCATCTCTCGGTCGTAGGCCAATGAGGAATGAAACTCCTTGCAGGGAGAAGAAAGTGTTGGGATTGGGTTTGTACTTGAGAGAGTTCCCATCCCATGACCATAGGTTATTGACAATATCGAGTGCCAATCCGCCCTTCTTCGATTCAGGCAATGGATAGGCATCAAGGAAAATAATCTTGCCGGCTTGATTGGCTTTTTCTGCCTTTAGGGAACCGAAATACTTAGCAACCTCTATTTCTGATTTCAGCTCGCGCAGGGCTTGGGCACGGGCTACGCCGCGCAGAGTGCTGGAGGGAATATAGGGAATTCCCAAGTTATCGAAGACCGGCAAGAGCATAGTTTCTGGACCGCGGTGGCCACAACACGGATACGCCAAGGGCAGGTGACCTGAAAACAGTTCTGTTCACCAGCAATTTGGCGGATGCGCTCTGTTAAGCTTTTCAGGCGTTCTGTGTAGTTTCCCCTCTCCGCCGTTGTGAGTAATTGAATTTTTGTTCCATCTTTACTTGAAGGATCACTGGGCGATCGCATCCAGCGGAGGTATTCAACAAAGCCTGCGGTTGGATCAGGGCCGGGAGTGGGATCAAGGGGAGGGATCGTCTTGATTGCTATTTCCGCTGCTCCCCTTACCGTTGCCACGGGGAGGATTAGCGGAATTTCCTGAATTTGGGTGCTGCGTCGCTTTATTACTTTATTAGAGGAGGGGCGTTGGAGAACTCGATTTTGAGAGGTCATTTTGCGGTCCTCCTAGTCTTTACTCTTGATGTCGGCGTAGAGGGTCGTCGCCCAGAAGGTAAATTCACGGGCAATCTGTAAGCCTAAGCCCGTTAGGCCAAGGTAGGACGCTGTGTCGAGGTTCTTGAGGGCTTCCAAACCTTTGTCATTTGCTAAATTTTGATCACCGGTTACTTCCTCAAGAACTCGGAAAAAGGCTTTGACGACATCTTTCTTTCCCTCTTGACTCAGAGCTAATTCTTCGGCCTTGAGACGCATTAATCCCCAAGTGGCGAGGTAGGTGTAGAGTTCGACGGCTTGGCTTTTTTGCTCCCGCAGCCGAGTGTCATCCTTTGTGTCCTCATGCAGTTTTCTCAAGGCTGTATAGACAGGCTGTGCCATTGTGCGTGGATAGCAGATTGGGGTGCAGGGCACTATAGAGGCCAGAAATCGAGGAACGTTCCCCAGGGGATGCTGGAAACCACCAGTTGCGAGTATTTTTAATGGCCGAGAGTGCTTGCTCCAGGCGCTGTTGCAATAGCGGCCACCAAGTGCCGACATTAATAGTGACATATACTTTTTCCTCTGCGGAAGTAGGCAGGGCTGGATTGGCTTGACTAAGAGCTGTTTGGGCTTGCTTCTAGGCCTTGTAATCTGCATCGCTGCGCTTGCACGTGGGTCTTTCTTGAGGGTCACCTAGCGGCAGAGCAATCCAGTAAGTTTCCCCAAAATGACTTAGTTGAGCTTCCCAAAGAGCATTCCACTCCCACTGTCCCCCTTGCTGCCAGCCTTGGAACTCGCGCTTTAATTTTTCTTGTTCAGAAGCGGTGAACTCTGTTTCAATCCATTTTTTAATTCGCTCCTGCCAGTGGGAATCGTTATAGCTGTTGCGGACTTTGGATTTAATTGCTTGTCGCACTGATCTACCAATCTCTAACCAAGTTTGTTGCAGATGCTGCTCCAGTTCCTTGTCAATACTCTTTTTATCTTTGTCGAGAATGAGTGCCGTAATTACATTGGGAAAGCCTGCCGTTACTGAGCTGGGGGCGGGTTGTCCTTGGGTTTCAACGGGTTGGGCAATGCCAAATGCCTCAAAGTATTCTTCAAAGTCGGAATATTTTTGCAAGAGAAAGGCATCAATGATTGTCTGGTTGTAAAGATTGGGGGTAAGGCCATACCGTTCAGCAAGAAACCAGCAGACCTTGGCACTTAGGTAGTGAAGCAGGTAGGAACTTGACCAAAAGTCTAGCAATTTCCGCAAGGATTTAATGAATTCCTGCACAGGAGAAAAGGAAAACATCAATAGCCAAGGGTGTTTTGGCTGATCCCTATTGCCGGCACCTTTAGGAAACAGTGTCCCTGCCAAAGCAGCAGTAATGGAGGTGTGGGCTTCGCGGGGGCAATCGGGAATGCGTGTGTCAGCAGGCAGCAGCAAGATATCTCTAGTAGAGGTTGCTTGGCTTTTGATCCGCTCATTATTGGCAATGGCTTCGCCATAAAATCGCCAAAACCGCCAAAAGACTTGTTCAGCGTCAGTTTCTTGGCAAATCTGCTCCGGGATAGAGTTTTTTTAATTTGAATAGAGTTTTCTTCAATTTCAGTTAAATTCCCTGCAAAGGAAAATTTCAAATAACTTTTGGCACCGCTGATAGGGTGGGCAATTTCCACCTGAGTACTGTTATTTGTTCAAGTTGGTGAAGTCATCATTTTCCGTTGAAAGCTCAGGCGATCGCCGGCCGATGCGCTATGATCTGCGGTGATGCCGCCGGCCTACCAATCTTCCAAAGCTTGGGTATGTTGGCTAAGGCAGTTTACCTGCTGCCATTGACCTTTACTACCCTTGTTTTTGTACAGCGCTTTCAGGTAGGGGTCGTGGAGCAGGGCATAAAGCTTGCCTTCGTAGTACATGGATGTGCTTCCTAAAACAATTGACTCTACTGCAAATAGCTGACTGGACAGTATGTGCCTTGGGCAATCGCAGTAAATATTTTCTTTTTCTTTGCCTAATATAGTTAGTTGAGATATGCAGGCGAAAGAAAAACACATTTTTTTGCAAAGATTAACAATTTTCTATATATTTTTTGATTTTTTGCAAGAATTCAAGAATTGAACCGGTATCCTAACTCAGGACAAAACTCAGAGGTATCCGATACGCGATCGCACCACTATTGAAATAACCGACCTCTCCCTGATTTCGATAAAAGGCTGTGATGCCAATTTAATTTGAAGACAGCCTGAGTAGAGGTGGGGTGATAGATCCCCCTCCCGTTAGAGAGCTAATCACATCCTCTATTGTCTATGACAGTAAACCTGTATATTTCGACACAAGGCTTCAGTTCTAAGACAAGCAATTTTGGAAGTTAGTTATAATTATTGACCTCGATATTACAAAAAGCTGGTATTACAAGCGATCGCCGGCTTCAAGAATTTTTTCAAGTTCGTCGGCAACTTCTAAAACAATCCGAATACTGGTGTAAAGAGCTTCGGGTTCACAATCGGCAGCTACTTTGGTGCAAAAAACAGCAATGTATTTATTGTCAGCAAGGGGGCGCAGTTCCCAAGCGCCAATTTTCTTGGTCGCATTTTCAATCAACAGGTAATTGGCTATCTCTTGATCCAAATAGCCGTCGGCAATATAACCAATCGACCAGACATCGCGAATTTCGTAGCTGCCGAGGTGCTGCGTTTGCGAGTCAATAAAGGCTTGTTGCGATCGCCCGTTGCTCAGTTCAAACACAACACGGTAATCGCCGTCTTCGTCTATCTGGTAGCGAATCCCCAATTGATCCAAAAGATGACCAACGCGGACATCTGCTTGAACTCGGCGCTGACCAAACATAACCTCAAACTCCTAATTACCAGTGTAATTTGAATTACCAGCTATCGTATCGGATTCCTATGCTCACAGCGATGGTTTCACGAATGTTCATATAAGCAACAGGGGCAAGAGCGTGGTATCGTAACTAAATAGCTAAACTTAAAATTCTCAACCTACGCGGGGTTGCCCGCCAACTCAACTCAATCAACAAGGATGTCATGCTATCAAAGGGCTTTGAGGTTGAACTCTACACGGGTAAACCCACCGCTGAGATTGTGGGACTGTCGGATCGAATCGTAAAAGATTTGGCCGGCTTTGTGCGGGAACCGGATACCCGCAATGTTGAATTCACCACGCCCCCTGTGTATCTGTATGATCAAGCCCTGTGTGACTTGCTGCGTCCTCGCTTTCGGCTGCGAGCCTACTTGAAATCTTTGGGGGATTTAACCCTTATTCCCGGCAGTACCCTAAGTCTTGGAGATAGCCAGCACTTTTATCGCTCTGACCCCCAGAACCCTTATCACACTTACATTGAACAAACCTATGGCACGCGGGTGGTGACCGCCAGTGTCCACATCAACATTGGCCTGCGTCATCCAGAGGAGTTGATTCGTGCCTGTCGGCTCCTGCGCATGGAGGCACCGCTATTTCTAGCACTGAGTGCATCTTCGCCATTTCTCGATGGCAAGGTGACGGGCTATCACTCCACCCGCTGGGCAATCTTTCCCAAGACGCCGCCCCATGTGCCCCTCTTCACCAGCCATACCCACTTCATTGAATGGACAGAGGCGCAGCTTCAACTGGGCACAATGCAAAATGTACGGCATTTGTGGAGTTCTGTACGTCCCAATGGCGATCGCCGACCCTACGATCTCAACCGCCTTGAACTGCGGATTTGTGATTTAGTCACGGATCCCATTGCCCTACTGGCCATTACGGCTCTTCTTGAGGCACGCCTCCTGCAACTGCTAGACGACCCCAACCTTGATCCCCTACGCTGGGGCGATGGCGAGATACTGGCACAACTGGCCGACGAAAATGAGCACCTAGCTGCCCAAAATAGCTTAGAGGCGGTGTTGACCCACTGGCGAGATCGCCGCCAGCTCACGGCAGCCGCTTGGATCGCGGAACTCTATGAAGAGGTTTGGCCAATTGCTAAAGCCCAAGGATTTAGCTGTTTTCTGGCGCCCATTCAGAAACTCCTGCAACGGGGGAATACAGCTCAACAATGGCTGGCTCAATACGCAGCCGGACACTCCATCCCTGAGATTATGGCAGCCGCCGTACAGGAAATGGCCGCTAGCGAACAGGAATTTGCAGATCAACTCTGTCAACCAGTGGCGGCAGCACGGGGCTAAACATGGCGCATTTGTTCATTAGCACAGGGGAGGTTTCTGGGGATTTGCAGGGTGCTCTGCTAGTGAAAGCACTCTATCGCCTAGCCGCAGAGCGGGGAATTCCCCTAGAAATTTCTGCCCTTGGGGGCGATCGCATGGCTGCTGCGGGCGCGAAGTTGCTCTTTAATACGGGGGGCATAGGTTCTGTAGGGCTACTGGAAGCCCTGCCGCTCATTAAGCCAACGATTGCTTTGCAACTCAAGGCACGCCGCTATTTACGGCAGCACCCGCCCGATTTAGTAGTTTTGATTGACTACATTGGCGGCAATGTGGCCATGGGGCAATTTATTCGCAAGCACTTTTCTGTGCCGATGGTTTACTATATTGCCCCCCAAGAGTGGGTCTGGTCCCACAGTCTGAAGACGACTCGTCAAATTGTTGCCCTTAGCGATCGCCTAATTGCCATTTTTCCAGCAGAAGCCACCTATTATCGCCGTCATGGTGCCAACGTTGTTTGGGTGGGGCATCCCCTTTTGGATCGAATTGCTGCGGCTCCCAGTCGGGAAGCGGCGCGCCAAAGTTTGGGTCTTGCTGCTGAGGAGCTGGCGATCGCCCTTTTGCCCCTGTCTCGGAAACAGGAAATCAAATCCCTTTTGCCCCTGATTCTAGGGGCTGCCACGAATATTGCCAAAGCCTATCCCCACGCCCGTTTTTGGTTGCCCCTGTCTCTACGGCAGTATCGCCCAGCCATTGAAGCAGTTCTTAAGCAGTATCCGATTCAGGTTACCCTTACGGAAGACTCTCTACCAGTCCTTGCGGCAGCGGATCTGGCGATCGCCAAGTCCGGCACCGTGAATCTAGAAACAGCGCTTTTGAATGTGCCCCAAGTGGTGATCTACCGCGTCCATCCCCTGAGTTTGTGGCTTTATCAACGCTTCCTAAAATTTAATCTCAAATTTGTCTCTCCCCCCAATTTGCTTGTAAATAGAGAAATTGTCCCTGAACTGCTCCAAGGACAAGCCACTGTGGCCAACATTACTGCTGTTGCCCTTGAGCTGCTGAATCATCCAGAAAAACGCTTAGCGATGCAGACAGGCTACGGGGAAATGCGAGCTGCTATGGGCACCCCCGGCGTGGTTGATCGCGCCGCCACAGAAATTCTAAATCTGTTAGTCAACAAAAAACGTGTAGGATCAGTAACCCTACACGAGTGAGTCAACCAACCGACTTAAGGGTTAGGGAGTAAATTCTCTACTGTTGGGGTTTGATAAAGCGATTGCCTTGACGGCGTTGCTGCATCTGGGTGGCCAGGGTTTGCCGTTGTTGTGGTGTGAGAATGCCGCGCATAGCCAGCATACTTTCAAAGCGGAGGGAAGCGAGTTGGTTTTCCAGTTGGCGCACCTGTTGGTGTTTACTGCGGATTTGATCTTCGGAGGCATTGCTACCCATCATCTGCCGCAGTTCTTCCTTGGCGGTGCGCAGTTGATTGCGGGTTTGCTCCATTTGAGCTTGGTATTGTTGCCGCACGGCTTGCAAACGTTGCCGTTGCTCTGCGGTGAGGTTGAGGTTCTCCAGATTCGCTCCCCAGCGCGGTCCGCCATAACTAGGGTCAGCTAAACTCGGGGCGGCAATCGCCACTAAGGGGCTAAGGGCACTGCATACCAAAAGTGCTGCAAGGGGTTTTTTCAACATAGTTGCGTTCTCCTTTATTGAAAGTATCAAAAGTTGGAAAGTTGGAATGATGGATTACTCAAAAAGAGAGGGGTCGCCATCGTGGAACATCGCTTGCCAATTGGTGGTGATAAAGGTTTCCACCGCGTCTGGCGGAGTTTGTTGCGCCACTTGAGTTGAGGGCTTGAGGAACCACACACCGGTGGCAGTGGCGATCGCCCCAGCCCCCAAAAGAGACAGAACCTGCCAGCGGCGCTGCCTCAGTTGATGTTGATGCAAAGCGGCTTGGACAATACGCTGTTCCAAATGAGGATGGGGTGGCGGTGGCGTTCCCGCATAGGTCTGCAAAAACTTAACCAAATTTATATCCTCCGCAGCTGGGGGTTCACGTTTCATAGGCTGACTCCGGCTTCAGTAAAGTAAGTCCGCAATGTACTGCGGGCACGAAAGAGACGGGATTTTACCGTACCCACAGGAATCCGCAGAATTTCAGCAATTTCCTTTTGGGGCAAGCCTTGGAGATCATGCATGACCAAAACACTGCGATATTCTAGGGGCAATGTGGCTAAACCCCGCTGCACCAAATCTTCATAGTGCAATTGCCGCAGATCTAGTCCAGGGGTGAGTGGCTCGCTTTGATACAGGTATTGCTGATGTCGCGATTTGCGCGTTGCCAACTGGCGGCGATAGTCGCAAGCTACATTCCAGGCAATCCGATAGAGCCATGTCGAAAACTTTGCCTCATGTTTGAGACTCTTGAGTCCTTTCCATGCCCGCAGAAAAACCTCTTGCACTAAATCATCAAGGGCAACGGCACCACACAACTGAAAGAGGAGCGATCGCACCCGTTGCTGATGCCGTTGATATAGCCCCCGAAACCCCTGCGGATGCCCGGAAAGACACTGCTCAATCATCTGCCGATCGGGATCGTTAACTTGGGGTCGGGTCACAATATCCGTTGATGCTATTGCCGCCGATAGAGGTAAAGATACACCCATGCGAAGCATCACTCCATTTCATATAATCGTCTGTTTAGACTGGCCTAGGAAAACAAAGGTTCAAGACCATTGGCAGCACAGTTCGCTAAAATTTGGAAATAATTGCGGCTTCAGGGTGGACTATACTAAACGTCGAATGCTCTAGCAGGGAACTGATCGTGAATATCGCTGAAGTTTTTAACCGCGGTGGCTTGGCCATGTGGCCACTACTGATTCTCTCGATCTTGACCTTAGGCACCATTTTTGAGCGGCTTTGGTTCTGGAGCATTGTTCTCCGAGGAGAAACAAAACTGGCCGAGCAGATTCTGGATGCTGCTCGCCACGACTGGCAAGAGGCCATCGAATTGGCAGCAAATGCCTGTGATCAACCAATTGGTCGCTTCCTTTATACCCCTTTACAATTGATTGATACGAACCCAGAAATCTTTCGCCTTGCCCTAGAAGCCGCTGCCGATGAAGAACTAAGTGCTATGCGGCGGGGAGAAAAAGTCTTGGAGGCAACAATTACCATGGCGCCGCTGTTGGGTTTGTTAGGAACAGTATTAGGTCTGATTAGTGCCCTCAGTTCCATTCGCTTGGGAGACATTGGCACACCAGCAACAATGGGCGTGGGTCTAGGGATTAGTGAAGCCTTAATCAGTACTGCCTCTGGTTTGGTGGTGGCAATTATTGCTCTTGCCTTTCAGCGGCTCTTTCAAGCCTTTCTCTTGCAGCAGGCACAAATTTTTCGTCGCACGGGGAATGAATTAGAACTCACCTATCGCCAAGCATGGCTAGAGCAGCGGCTCAAAGGGGAACCCGAAAAAACTTTATTCTAACCCAAGTTCTATGTTTACTCCTTTGACACTCTGAACTGAAAACTCTTACGGCTAGGGGAACCAAAATCGTTATAATCGCTGTTGAGATTTGATTGGCGAGGCATCATGCGCGTTTACGTGTTGCTCTACAACCCAGGGACTGAAAATGAGGGCATTCATTCTCTACAACTGGGCGATCGCAACCTCATCCTCATGTTTGAAAGTGAAGACGATGCCAGTCGTTACGCCATGCTCCTAGAGGCACAGGATTTTCATCCCCCCAGTGTTGTCCCCATTGATGCCAAGGAAATCGAAGAATTTTGCGAATCCTCAGGCTACACTTGTCACTTGGTTCCCGAAGGATTTGTGCCGACAAACGATGCTGAGCGTCTCTTTCTGGCACCCCCAGAGCGCAATGTCGAAGAAACTGACTGGGAACTGGAAAATCGCGTGCCCCCCGCTGCTGAGAGTGAATTCTCCGAAAGTGAGCTGAATCAGTTGCGCCAGCAATTGGAAAAGCTGCTGTAGATGGTGCGGGTCTGTGCTTGTCTGATTGTCAAAAATGAGGCAGCTCATTTGGCTCGCTGTCTCAGCAGTGTTCAGCCTTGGGTAGATGAGATCGTTGTGGTTGATACAGGGTCAACGGATGAGACGATCGCGATCGCCCGCCAGTTTACGGAGCAGATTTTTCACTTCCCTTGGCAGGATGATTTTGCCGCCGCCCGCAATTACTCTCTAGAACAGGCCACGGCTGAGTGGATTTTGGTGATTGATGCCGATGAGGTGCTTGTGACGTTGCAGGAGTCGCCGGTGCCATTAGGGCAACAACTAGAGGGCAGGACTTTCTCTGCCTACCAACTCCTACGGCGGGAAATCGACACAGGGCAACAATTTTCTGACTTTGCCATTGTGCGACTTTTTCGCAACCTGCCAACGCTGCGCTATCAGGGACGCTTCCATGAGCAGTTAGTGTCAACGGCAGGAGAACCACTGACCGTTGGTTTTCTGGAAACACTGCGCATTGATCACTATGGCTATCAGCCAGCACAAATTCAAGCCAAGATGCGCGATCGCAACATCCCGATTTTGGAGCGCATTCGCGCCAGTGAAGGTCTGCCTTTGAGTCTCCTTTTTGCCTTGGCCGATATGTACCACGCGGTGAATAACCCCAAGGCTGCTGATGAGTGTTACCAAGAACTTTTTGAGCGGCTCTTGCCCCACCTCCTCACCGGCCAACTGCCTGAGAATGCCCCCGGTGCACTGCCAGAAATTCTCAATCAACTGGGGCGGCGTTTGCTGGCTGTTGAGGATCACGAAACATTGCAACTCCTGTGTCAGCAGAGTTTAGTGTGGTTTCCGACCTATCCTCCCCTCAATGATTTGGCGGGATGCTGGCTTATGGCCTTAGGATTGCCATTGGGGGCAACAGCCTACTTTGAGTACTGCCTCGAGTTGGGCCGCACCGATGGCTATAGCAAACAGATGATTTTTCCCTTGGGCTATGTGCGGGAGATTGCAGCGGAACACTTGGGACGTGCCTATGAAGCCTTGGGCGATCGCGAGCGGGCAGCGGCAGCCTTTGCCCAAGCAACCGCTTTTCGTCAGGAAAAGAGGAATAACAAATAAAAAAATGCCCTTGTTACCAACGGCACCCCAGTTTGGGTTGCGGTGATCTCACCTTAGGCAAATTGCTGCCACTCCTCTTCCAATAGACTGATGAGGTTCTCGTTGCCCTGGCTGCGAGCCACCTGAAGCCGCCGCTCAAGAGTTTTGAGAATCGCATGGCGATGGGCTTCGGCCAAGGAGTTGCGTTTGCGCTGGGGAAGCCCGGAGGGGGTAGCCGTCGTTCTCAGAGCGGTTGCGGCAACTGGAACACCGTTGGTTTGGTAGGTAACTCCCCGCCAGCAAAGGACGTGATTGGGCTGAGGAACAGGTTCAGCCACGTTGTGGCCTATCCATTGGGCGCCCCGATAGAAACCCTTGGTGCCCGATTCAGCAAGGGGAATAGCTTGGTCAGAAGTTTTGTATTTAACGCCGCGATAGATGAGCTGCATAATTAAATCAAGGCTTCTAGGGGAATATTTATTGACTCGTTATCAAACTTGCGGTGGTCTGCGTCAGGGAACAACTTGCTCTAAAATTTCTGTATTCTATTATACGATTTTTCGAGATTCAGAGGTCAGAAGCCCGTTGTTGTAATCAATCTTTAGCTAATCGGCGGGAAGCGCCACGCTCTCCCGAAGGGGAATGGGGAGTGAACACTTTGCGGCGATATTTTGGGGTGAGTACTAGGTGTGCGATCGCCCGCTGGAAACAAAGTCGTCGTGCCTTTGAAGTGCCATACTTATCGTATGCAAACAGCCTACCCATACCGATGTGATCTTTGTGGCGAAGCTGCAAGTCACCCACATGACCCGCCGCTGCGAACCTAAGCTAGGTGAAAGTGGCGAGTTTTTGCCCAACGGTCAGGCGGCAAAGTCTAGCCTGAGCAAAAGTTTTGCCGACGCCAGGATAGCTAGGTTCCTTAACGAAATCCTTCTGTACAAAGCTGCAAAAGCTGGGCGGTTGGTCGTGAAGGTCAACCCCGCCGGTACGTCACGGCACTGGGGAATTTGCCTAAACCAAGTGCCGCAAGCGTGATCCGACCGGCGAGACGTGAACTCTGCATTGCTTATCAAAAAAGTGGGTCTGGGGCATCGGCGCACTATAAAATGCGAAGATCGACAAATTGGAGAAGCTTGCCCTCGACGCGAAGCGTGGGGGTTGGGGATATGTCACTCTTTCTACAGTTTTTTATGATCTTGTCGTCCATCCCTGCTCATGTCAGTCAGCTCTTGCAAACCCTCCGTCCCGGTCAAAAGGAAATTAGCCAATGGCAAGGGGGGCTTTTGGCGGTATCGGCAGTACCCGGAGCGGGCAAATCCCATGGCATGGCTGTGGGAGCAGCGATCGCCATCGCCCGCAAAAAGCTCCATCAACAGCGGCAACTGGTGGTGGTGACCTACAGTCGTTCGGCTGCTGCCAATATCAAGGCACGGATTCGCAAGTATTTGCGCGAGATGGGGTTACCCCGTAATGGCTTTAGTGTGCAGACGCTCCACAGTTTGGCGTTAAAAGTTGCCACCAGTCATCCCACAGCGGCTCTGCGCTGGAGTGGGGAAAATTTAATCAGTGAGCATGAACAGCAACGCCTGTGTGCCACCTGTGTCAAGGAATGGGCGCGGTCTCATCCCCAACTCCTAGAACGGCTGATTCAAGGCTGCGACACCAACCCACTGAGCGATGTCGAACACGATGGCCGCAGAAGTGCCCTTTTAACTGACATCTTGGTGAAGTTGGCACAAACAGTGATTCGCAGTGCCCGCAGTATGGCGTTGACGCCCAATGATCTGCGCCAGTTGTCTTTGAAGCTACACTCCCAAAACACAGCAGAAGCCGAGCCTTACCCTTTTTTGGAGATTGGTGCCGATCTTTTGGAACTGTACCAGCACCATTTGGCTCAGCGGGGGCAAATTGACTACGATGAAATGATTTTGGCAGCGGTGCAACTCCTAGAGGGCAATCCCCCAGT
>DVDZ01000201.1 GCA_015296025.1 Thermosynechococcus sp. M46_R2017_013 | reverse complement strand
CCTTCTGGCCTTTTATCAGGTAAAATATAAAGACTTTGTCCACGCCTTGAAACTGGCGTTGGATGGGGTTAAGGAAGATACCGAGGCTTATCAGATTGCTGAGAATATAGTAGCGGGGTATACTGCTGCTGCCAGAGTTGCCATGTCCCATAACATGGAGCGAGCATTTTGTATTGCTCCAACAGCCAATACCAGTTTCCAATACAAAGATATGCGGGGATATATAACTACCCCAGAAATATCACCTCCTATTGCTCGCAATGTGATTCGGGTGTCTGAGACCTGTCAGCAGGTTGATGTGAAGTATCCCCCTGACTGTGAGACTGCGGCGGAGGTAGGCTGGGATGTTTACTTTGATCTTATCTGTCAGTGGCAGCGACTGATGAATATTACGGGACTTGCCCATTCTATTAGTGCGAATTGGTGGAGTGATTATGTGGTGATGAATGAGTCTTTTATTGATCAATGGCTAAAATCCAACCTGCTTAGTCTTTACTATGCCTTACCTGTTTTAGGGGAAGCTGCTGGTTTATCTGAGGATCCGCTTGTTTGTTCATCCTGTGCTGAATAAGAGGTGTACCATGCAAACCTATCAACAACTACTAGAAACAAAGCTAAAAACACGCTGGGAGCCTATTGATCCCATCTATACTCCTATTCATCCTGCACTGCAAGAGACAATTGCTCGCGCCGTTGCCTTTAAGGAGCTAGAGTTATCTGTGGCCAGCTTTTTGGAATCCGCCTCAAAACGAGACTTACCTGTGGATGAGTATGGTTGGAAGTTGATGGCCTCTAACCAGCATGACGAGGAAGTACATGACATAGCGCTGAGTAAACTAGCTGCCTCGCTTCCTTTTTATACTGACCGCCCTGAAGTACTCCAGATCAAATCTCAGTTTGAGGATCTAGCTAATCGCTGTCATCCGATTGAAGTGGCGCGTACATTAGAATCAGGTGTTTTCTTTGTCTGTCTTGGTATTTTGAGAGTCCTGGGGTCTGTAGCAACAAGAAATGTGGCCAGTGATGTTTTACGCGATGAGGCTATTCACGTGGCAACGAATACTCAGATTGCTAAATCATTAGGGGTTTATAATCAATACCCTCAGCTAGAGCGTCTGCGGCGTGATGCTGTCGCATGGCTTACTGAAGAGCTGTTACCTGATCGAATTCCCGCTGCTTATGCCAAATATGATCAAAGCTTTTGGCTGTCTAAAAACTTCAGCGGGAAAGACATGGAGAATGAGGTAACGAAAGCTACCTACATGGCCTTTTTTGAAGTTGACAGGAGAAACCAGCCAGTATATAACTAGATTAGACGCGATTAAATTTTAGTGATTAGCCATGAATCTACAAAATATTATTGGTCATTGAAGAAAGCTACAGCCTGCTTCTGGGAAAGTCCAGGTGTAAGACCCAATCGTAGAGGACGCAAGAGGTCTGCGGAATTCAGGATTGAGTCTATACACCCAATCCTGAATTTGGGCAATCTGTTGGGTAGGAAACCGCTATTCAATCAAAGATTACAATAGTGGTAGTTCACAGAGTAAATTTGTTAAAGAATCTTGCTTGCGATGAAAACCACTAATGTTTTGCCACCCACGTTGGAAAAAATTGTGCAACGCTTTGAACAAATCCAAGACTCCCGCCGCCGCTACGAATATCTTCTTTCCTTTGCCAAGCAGGTTCCTGAGCTATCAGCAGCAGAATGTACATCCTCTACCCGTGTGCCTGGCTGTGTGTCCCAAGTTCATATTATGGCCGAGCTAACTGATCAAGGTAAAGTTCAGTTTCGCGGGATGGCTGATGCCCAAATAACGAAAGGACTGCTCGGCATTTTAATCACAGGTCTGCAGGGTCTCACGCCCGCCGAAATTCTACAGCTCACACCTAACTTTATTGAGCGCACCGGCCTCAATGTGAGCCTCACTCCTTCCCGTAGCAACGGCTTTTACAACATGTTTCGCTATATCCAACAGCAAGCTGCAACTCTAGCCACGGTTCCGTATTCCGGTTAAAGATCTCGCGCAGTTGTTTTGAAAAAGTAGCAATACTTACTTTTAGTTCTCACTAAACACCTGAACCGTGCCAGAGGGCATCAGCACTAACCTGAGTAAGATTGGTCGATCCGCTGCAAAAGGACTGGCTAAAGGGCTTTCCCGCAATGGGATGGGCGTGCGATCAATAAAACGAGCTGCCGCACCATTAAGAGGCAGTGCTTGGGCAAGGGTACCATCGGGGTTGAGGAGAATACGGTATTCTAAACTCGTGTCTAGGCTGGCCGGCGGCCGCCAACGGTCTTGAAAATAGGCTTTCACCTCCCGCAGAGTAGTTGTAGGGACGGGGGGGTGCTTCGGCTGTGGGAGTGATTGTTGGAACAGATTCAATACTGGCAGGTGCGCGCTCAGGGGGAGCTTGTATGACAACGTTACTCTGATTGAGGGTTTG
>DVDZ01000143.1 GCA_015296025.1 Thermosynechococcus sp. M46_R2017_013 | reverse complement strand
CAGCTTGTGGGTAAAATCCGCTCGGATATTGGCTATGCGGGCATGGAGTCTAGCCCATATCGCAGAGGATGTTTGCCGGTTGCGCGAAACCGCTAGCTGTGTTCCTGCGTGGCGCTGAAAATCCACGAACCGCTTGGCTACTTTGAGTTTGCAACTGAAGCGTCTGCTGCAAATTTTGAGACGACGCAGCGCGCGCTTGAGAGGTTTGGGAGCCTCCACGCGAAAGTGTCACGGCAGCGCCGCTGATGCCATGTGCCATCTTTGCCCGATAGAACTGCGTATCCGGCACTGCGACCTGCCAACGATAACGATCTGCTGGGCGAGAAACCGGCGCGCCGAGGATCTTGTCCTCGAAACGCAGCGATTCAGTAAGGGCAACCCCGCCCCTCTGGGGGAGATCAATCATCTTGCCCTCAAGCCTGATCTTGTCGTTCGCCGCCTTGGCAAGATGGGTGAACGGCTGCGCGTGCAGGTCACGGTGAATAATGAACTCGACGTTTGCCAACCCTTTCACCGCCACAAATTTTTCTAGTCCCCTGCGTTGATTAGCCAGGCTCAGCTTCTGCGCCGCGCTGGATATGCGGCAATAGGCTACCACCCAGGTTGGCTCGGATGCCACCTGCTGCAAGCCAATGAACTTGCGCAACTGTGTCTCTGTGTCGAGGCGGCGATTGCTGTCCGTTCGCGCTATCGGTGTCAACCGCCCTTTGCAATCCCATCGCTGCAAGGTCTTTACAGATACGCCAAGCAGCTTTGCCGGTGCTGATAGTGTTTTTTACAATGCTATCATACACTATCGTACCCGATTGTCAGTATTAGTGTCAGTATTTGTCTGCCCCTCTACTTGAATTTCGTCAGGTTGGCTTTCGCTATCCCAATACAACTACCCCGGTGCTGCAGGACTGCTCCTTTACCCTAGAGGCGGGACAGAAGGTTGCCCTTTTGGGTCTCAATGGCTCAGGCAAATCCACGCTGTTTTATCTAGCGGCTGCCCTCTATCGGCGCGATCGCGGTGAAATTTACTGGCAAGGGCAACGGCTCATCTATCAACCTGACCAACTGCGGCAGTGGCGTCAACGTATTGGTTTAACCTTCCAAGACCCCGAACAGCAACTGGTGGCAGCGACAGTGGCGGAGGACATCTCCTATGGTCTGTACAATTTGGACTTACCCACCGCAGAAATTGAAGCCCGCTTATACCAAACATTGCAAGACTTTGATTTACTGGATCTCGCCAATCGCCCCTTGCATCACCTCAGTTTGGGACAAAAACGGCGGGTGGCCTTGGCTGGAGTCATGGCTTTAGCACCGACGCTATTACTGCTCGATGAACCCACCACCTATCTTGACTATCAGCAGCGGCAGCAACTGGTGCAAGCCCTAGAGCATATTCACCGGCGGGGAACCACAATTGTCATTGCCACCCATGATCTTGATTTTGCCTATGGCTGGGCAGACTGGATCATGGTGCTCGTCAATGGTCAAGTCACCGTGAGCGATCGCGCTTCCCACGTCTTTGAACAATGGCCTACCCTTGCTCCTCATCTGGGAAGTCCCATTCTCCTAGACCTTTGGCACCAATTTCCCGCTGGTTGGCGACAAAACTGGCCATTACCCCGAACCGCCGCCGCCCTTGCCCAAATCTGGCAAAAAGGCTTCCAAATACCACCGAACACCGATTAAGAGCGCATTAACGGGGTTTGGAAAAATGCTCAAAAGTGGGTATTCTAGAGACTGGGTAGTTTAGACAAAGTGCCCAAGACAACAATCCTATTGTTTAACTAACCCATTGCGGCATCGGGGAAAACTTTATATGGCCACAATTATGATTGTTGATGACAGCCCTACCCTGCGGGCAATGATTGTTGAACTGATGAAAGAGCAACGTTATGACGTTGTTGAAGCCGAGGATGGTATTGAGGCTCAGGAAAAGATCAAAGCTCAATGCCCAGATTTGGTGATTCTAGACGTAGTGATGCCGCGGATGAATGGCTATGAACTTTGCCGTTGGATTAAAGGTGAAGCCGCTTCCCAAAACGTGCCCGTGATCATGTGCACGACCAAAGGTGAAGAATTTGATATTCACTGGGGCAAAAAACAGGGAGTAGATGCCTATATTACTAAACCCTTTGATCCAGCAGAACTGGTGGCCACCGTCAAGCAACTGCTGGGATAACAGTGACATACTCCCGGCCTTCACGCTGCGCGTAGAGGGCGGGCTTCTCCAGTCTTTTGACCTTCGCGTTTTACAGTGAGCCGATGCCCTAGGCTCACTTGTTTGATAGGCACTCTAGAGTTCACGTCTTGCGGCATAGGTACCAGCGGGTTTGACCTTCGCGACCGATCACCTAGCTCCCCCAGCGTCAGCAAAACTGTCTGAAGTCTGTCTTTAGTGGCAGGCTGTGGCTGAACAAGTGCTATGGATTGCCAGTGGTGGGGCGGTCGCAGCGG
>DVDZ01000170.1 GCA_015296025.1 Thermosynechococcus sp. M46_R2017_013 | reverse complement strand
GTGCTGCCTCCTGAAAGTTCTGTGAGCGGCGTAACCCTTGACCAAGCCGATCGGCTTTCTGAGCAGCCCCCCCCCACTAGCTTGAAGGATTGCTCTGATAGTTTAGGTTCGTCCACCAGTGCCAACCAAGCTAGTTCAGGTTCGTCCACCGGTGCCAACGAAGCTAGTTTAGGTTTGCCCACCAGTGCCAACGAAGCCTGCTCCCGTCGTCTCAACAACACAGAGTTTGCCGTTCAGATCTATCGCGGTCAACTGAATGTGAATAGCGCCGGCTTGGTGTTGGCTTATCCGGTGCAAGTACGGGTGTATAGTGCGCAGGCTGTGCCTGTGACCTCATCAGAAACCCCCATTGGCGAAGAACCGGCGGCAATGACCAGTTCAATAGTGGGAGCCGAGACGCGCCCCTTGGCAGTGTTGACAACGCAAATCATCCGCAGTGATTCTGCTCAAACACTGTGTCGCTTAACCAACTGTTCCTAAGGAGATTACCCTATGAAACTCTGGCGGCAGCGGCAAAAGGGCTTTACCCTTGTGGAAGTTTTAGTGTCCTTGGTGATGGCCTCAATCATTGTGGTCTCCCTAGGAACACTCCTAATTGATATGCTGCAAACAGAAACCCGCGAGGCCTCCTTAAACCAGTTGCGCCAAGACCTCAAGGCAGCAATGGATATGATCACCACTGATCTGTCGCAGGCGGTATTTGTCTATGACGGCAACTGCTTGGCAGGCAGCCAATGCGGCACAGGAACCCGTAGTCAACCGTTGACCAACTTTTTGCCGCCGTTTCCCAGCACAATGCACCCTGTGCTGGCAATGTGGATTCTTGAGCCTGTGCCCTACGACCAAAACCGACTCGGCTATGAGAGATACACGATTCCATCAAATTGCAACAATATATGGCCACAGTCCGATTGTATTGCCCTCCAAAATGGGCGTCGTGCCCACACATTAGTGGTGTACTATCTCGATACAACCCCTGATTCTGAGGGGGTGTGGCAGGGGCGGGCACGGCTGCGTCGCTATGCCCTGCGTAAATACAAAGGATTGGCCGATACCTATATTGACCTCAATCAAGGCTATGTTGAGCCAAGTGGCTTCACCAACTTTGCCCAGTGGCCAATCAACGTCAACAACAACACAAATCTGCAAAGTGCACGACCCATAGCCGACATGAAACGAGCAGTGGTGGTGGCAGACTTTATTGACCTCGATTGGAACAATGAGAGTGCTCTCATTCCTTGTCAAAAAGAGATTAACACTCCCTTCATCCCCGCCTATGTGCGGACGCCCTTAGCCAGTGCGGGTGTGCCCAATAGTTTTTATGCCTGTGTGCAGTCACGGGGGGAAAGCTTTAACAATGCCACCTTTGTTTATCTGCGCGGAAATCCCCACGGGCTGCCGGGCATTCGCGCCCAAGATGAGGCCACTCGACCCGTGATCACAACCACTGTGCTGAGCCGCTCTGTGTACCGTAAAGTTCCGAAATTCTAAGGGAGTCTGGTATGAAAAGTGCACGGCAGTTGGGGTACAGCATTGTCGAGATTTTGGTGGTCATTGTCCTAATTGGGGTCATCATCGGCATTGGCACAATGAGCCTCTTTTCGTTGTTACAGCAGCAGCGGGTACGGGCGGCAACCAATAATGCTCGCAATGTTTTGCGCCTTGCCCAGGCTACTGCCAAAAAAGAAAAGTCACCTTGGGTAGTGGCCTTTCGCAATACAGACACGGGTGTAGAGTGGACAATGAACCCCACCACTACCCCGCGGAGTCAATGGACGTGGCAGCCCCTTGTTGAAGAGGATGAGCAGATTGTCATGGTGATGTGGGGAACAGACTTTAACTCACCAATGACAGATCCGGCTACAGGGGAAGTGTTGGAATGCTGGCGGACAGAAGCCCGGAGCACCAATCAATGCGAGCTTGCTTTTGACCACCAAGGTCGAGTCATTACCCCGGTAACGCCTCGGCGCATCTCCTTTAGCATTTATACCTATGAAGATGACTATATCCGCTGTGTGCGCCTCTCAACGGTGTTGGGGGCAATGCGTACTGAACGGGGTAAGATTTGTAAAGTTTATCGAGAGTAAAATGAGAACAGAAACTCAGCCGCTTCTCCCCTAGGAAGACCTAAAGGTTTCCACCCACCGAGCTCCTTCAAGGATGATGTTATGCTACCACCGGTCACGTGTCTAAAATTGCTGTTTACACTCAATGAACAACTGCAGCGGCGTCGCCAAATCACTCACAACAGCGGTTTGTCATTGCCAGAAGTATTGGTAGTGATTGTTATTTTGGGGATCATTGCTCTAATTGCCCTGCCCTCCCTCCTAAATCAAAAACACAAAGCGCAACTGGCCAGTGCCAAGAGCACAATCGGTGCAGTGAACCGCGCCCAGGAAGCCTACCGCGTGCGCCACAAAATTTTTGCCACCAAGCTACGGCTGCTCGGAATCTATAACACAAGTGGTGGCGGTTATCGCGTAGAGGGCTACCACCCCCTTACCCTTACCTATGACGAAGTTAGAGACAAAAATACAAACGATATTCTTCATGGAGGGGGCAATCCTTGGTATGTCTCGGTACACGCTCAGGCAATTGATCCGGCAGGGACAGGGGTTTCTGGGTGTGTTTGGGCAAAGCCCGGCAGTTTTGGTGTTACCACTGCTTCTGTAAAAGAGGGAACAACGGCTGCTCCGCCGGGTGACTGCTGGTCAGAACACCTCCAAGACGGCGGTGCGCCAGTGAAGCTCAACCCAGTTACGACCACAGAATAGGGCTTAACTCATTGGCTCTATTCCATCTTGTCTGGGGCGAAAATAGCGCAGGCGCAGTGCATTCATGACCACGGAAAAGGAACTAAAGGCCATGGCCGCCCCCGCCCCCATGGGGTTGAGCAGCCAGCCACTCAAGGGGTAGAGGGCGCCTGCGGCAATGGGAATGCCGGCCACATTGTAAATGAAGGCAAAAAAGAGATTCTGCTGAATATTGCGGATTGTGGCACGGCTGAGTTGGAGGGCGGTGAGAATGCCCTGAAGATGACCGGAAATGAGGGTAATGTCGCTGCTGGCGATCGCCACATCGGTACCCGTGCCCAAGGCAATGCCCACATCTGCCTGCGCTAGGCTGGGGCATCATTAATGCCATCGCCGACCATGGCCACACACTTGCCCTGACGCTGGAGTGCAGCAATTATTTTTGCCTTTTGATCGGGGCGGACATCGGCAATGTAATGGTCAATCCCCACTTGCTGGGCGATCGCGGCAGCCGTAGCAGCGTGGTCTCCGGTGAGTAAAATCACCTCTAAGCCCATGTGCTGGAGGGCAGCCACCACCGCTGCGGCTTCCGGTTTGAGGGGATCGGCAATGGCCAGCAAACCCTTGACGTTTCCCTCCACGGCCATCCAAACAACGGTTTTTCCTGCTTGGGCAAGGCGCTGTGCTTGGGACTGCCAAGAATTGGTGTCAATACCGTGGGTTTCAAGAAAGGCTGGCGTCCCGATGAGCACCCGTTGACCTGCAACAACGCCCTGTACCCCCTGACCCATGGTGGCCACAAAATCGCAGACAGTTTGCAGACAGACCCCCTGCGCTTGGGCGTATTCAACCACAGCAGCCGCCAAGGGATGCTCAGAGTGCCACTCCACACTGGCGGCAAGGCACAACAGGGTGTTGGCATCCCCTTCGCAGTGGCAGTCTGTGACGCTGGGATGGCCTTGGGTCAGCGTTCCTGTTTTATCCAAGACTAGGGTTTGCAGGCGCTGGGCAAGTTGGAGACTGCGGGCATCTTTGATCAAAATGCCATAGGTCGCTGCTTTGCCTGTGCTCACCATTATTGAGGTGGGAGTAGCCAAGCCAAGGGCACAGGGACAGGCAATGATCAGGACACTGATGGTGGTGAACAGGGCAAGGCCGGGATTGCGGCCCAGGGTAAGCCACAGTAGCCCCGTGAGGAGGGCGATCGCCAAAACTGTGGGCACAAACCAAGCCGTAATGCGGTCCGCCAGTTTTTGAATGGGGGCTTTGGAGGCCTGCGCCTGCTGCACCAGTTGAATCATCTGTGCTAAAAAGGTGTCTCGCCCCACCCGTGTGGCGCGCATTTGCAAACTTCCCGTTTGATTGAGGGTAGCGCCAATAACCTCATCCCCTGGCTGCTTTGCCACCGGCAGGCTCTCGCCGGTCACCATGGATTCGTCCACCGTTGAAGTCCCAGCCACAATCTCCCCATCTACGGGAATTTTTTCGCCGGGGCGCACCAAGAGCAAATCTCCCACTTGGACTGCAATGAGGGGAATCTCCACTGCTTCCCCATTGCGAATGACCCGTGCTGTTTTGGGTTGCAGTGCCAGCAGTTGACGAATGGCGGCTGCCGTTTCCCGCCTAGCCCGATTTTCAAGAAAACGTCCCAGGAGAATGAGGGTAATGACAACGGCTGACACCTCGTAATAGACCTCTGCAGTAGGGTCGGGCAAGACTTGGGGAAACAGAGTAACAAAGAGGGAGTAAAAAAAGGCAACACTGGTGCCCAAAGCCACCAGGGTATCCATCGTTGCCGTGCGATAGCGCAGTGCTTGCCATGCCCCCTCATAGAAGGATTCGCCACTCCAAAACTGAATTGGAGCTGTCAGCAGCAGTTGTAGCCAAGGATGGTGCAGCCAAGAGGAAAGCCAAGGGAAAGACCACCCCGTCATCATGGGCAGATTGCCGAGGAGCAACAGGAGCGTCGCGCCCCCGGCAAAGAGGAGGCGGCGTCGGAGACGGCGCAGTTCAGCCCGATAGGCAAACTCCTCGGCGGCAGTGTCCCCTAGGAGTCCCTCTTCTGGCAGGCGCTCTGCCCGGTAGCCCGCTTGGGCGATCGCCCCTTGTAAATCCGACCAGGTCACCCGCTGCGGATCGTAGGTCACACTGGCTTGGCCAGCAGCAAAATGAATTTCACAATCCACAACCCCCGCCAGCGATCGCAGGGCGGTTTCAACGACATTGGCGCAGGCGGCACAGCGCATCCCCTGCACCTTGAACATGAGGTGAGTCATGGTGGCCTTTTCCTAGAACACTCTCTGTTGATCCTGAAGTCTCCAGTCAACTAGAGAGTCAAGGGGTTAGGCCTCCACTGCGGTGGCGCGATTTTGGGGAGTCAATTCCCAAGCGATCGCCGTCAATTCTTGCTCAAAGGTCAACTGTGCCCGATTGGTGCGTCCGCCCAGATAGAGGATTTCGTTTGCCTGCAACCCCCACACTTGGGAGTGGGAGACATAGCTCATGAGGACTCCAGCCATTAAAAAGGCAAACCCCGCATAAAAAAGGGGAATTCCCGGATCGGCTTTAATTTGCAGCCCCGTACTGCCCACCAGTTCAACCAACGTTAACTTTACGCCGTTGATTTCTGTACTCATGCCTGTGCGCAGGCTACGCAGAAATTCCCCCTGGGGGCTATAGATGAAAACCGTGCCTTGAAGATCCCGCGCAATCAGGGAAATCCCTGCAGAGAGATCGGGCTTGGTGGGGAGCCACGTGCCCCAGAGGCGACCTTTTCCCTCTGTCTCCAGTTCGGCCATAGGCAGTTGCAGCACAGGACTGTTGTTGAGGCGAAAGCGAATGGCGGCAATACCCCAGTCCGCCTGATAGAGGGTCACCCCACCGTACTTGAGGGGCTGGTTGACATGGAGGGTGCCCCGCTTTACCTCCTGCCCTTCGCCATCCAAGACGGAAAGATCCGAGTAGAATTGATCGATGTCCCCCGCCTCGGTGTAGTCAATCCAAAAGCGATTTACCTTGACCGACCAGTCCTGCGGTACCCGTGCTAGGGGGCCTGCCTGAACAATGTGCTGTAGATGAAAGGTTTCACCACTGGGCACCAGTTCTTGGGCCATAAACCCCGTCAGCGCCCCCAAAATCCCCCCCAGCAGAATCAGGATCAGACTGGCATGAACAACAATTGGGCCAATCCGACCCACCATGCCTTTGCGGGCATAGAGTTGGTTATCGGTTTGCCAGACGCGGTAGCCCCTAGCGGCAAGGGCAGTGGCCAAGTCTTTAAGGGAGCCTTGGGGAATTGCAGTACTCAGGGCAAGCTTGGTGAACTGTTGCGGTGCTTGGTAGTACTGCCAGCGTTGGGCGGCAGTCAGGGCGGGCACTTGCCGACTCAAGGTACAGGTTATCAAACTGAGGCCAAAGAGCACCAACAGGGTGAGATACCAAGGGGTGCGATACACATGATCTAACCCCAAGGCCAACAGGACTCGCCAACTGAGAAAGCCAAACAGGGCGGGGTCTTCGGGATAGTTGGCTTGATAGAAACTGAGGGACTGCCCCTGCTCGATGACTGTGCCGCCAATACTGGCGATCGCAATCCCTAGGAGTAGGAGAATCGCTAGGCGCAAATCTCCAAGGAGGGCAAAAACACGGCGAACCACAGGGGCACTGATCCTCATAAATTAAATCTTTAGTGTTGCCAATTCACCCAGTCCTGGGGTTTCAAAAATGTGGTGTACAGTTCTTCTTCGCGGCTATTGGGTTCTGGCTGATAGCCATATTCCCAGCGCACTAGGGGGGGCAAGGACATCAAAATAGACTCCGTGCGGCCATTGGTCTGCAGGCCAAAGATGGTGCCGCGGTCATAGACAAGGTTAAATTCCACATAGCGCCCCCGCCGATAGAGCTGGAATTGTCGCTCGCGATCGCCATACTCGAGGTGACGCCGCCGTTCCACAATCGGCAGATAGGCCTCGAGGAAGGCTTGACCACAGCTTTGAATAAAGGCAAAGAGATCCTCCCACGAACGAGGGCCAACGGAACCCACTTGGCGGCTATAGCGGGCTGCTTCGCCATTGGGGTCAGGACCACGGTACAGCTCGCGATCGCTGCCATCTTGGTAGTCAAAGAAAATGCCCCCTACGCCACGGGTTTCGCCGCGGTGTTTTAGATAAAAGTATTCGTCACACCAGCGCTTGAATACGGGATAGTACTCCGAGTGATGGCGATCGCAGGCAGCCTTGTGCACCTGATGGAAGTGTTTAGCATCTTCGGCAAAGGGGTAATAGGGGGTCAAATCGGCTCCCCCCCCAAACCACCACACTGGCCCTGCCTCAAAGTAGCGGTAGTTCAAATGCACCGTCGGCACATAGGGATTGCGGGGATGGAGCACCATTGAGGTACCGGTGGCATAGAACCTATGGCCGGCGGCCTCTGGCCGCTGCGCCAAAATGGAGGGCGGCAACTGATCGCCCCAGACTTCTGAGAAATTGACCCCCCCTTGCTCCAAAAGGCGGCCATTTTTCATTACCCGCGATCGCCCGCCACCGCCTTCGGGTCGTTCCCAGATGTCCTCTTGAAACTGGGCACCGCCATCGGCAGCCTCTAAGGCCTGACAAATTTGATCCTGTAAATTCTTTACAAAGGTAGCCACCCGTTGACGCGAATCACTGGGCACAGCAGCGGTGGCAGAGGTTGCAACAGTCATAGTAAATATCAAAATCCTAATAACGGTCTTCGGTGTCAAACAGCATTTCAAAGCGCGTCTAGGCCTTGATTGTCTTTATTGTACTGCCCCGCCAGCACCTGGGCGAACTTAGCGGCTAGGGCAGCCACCCACTGTTCATCCTGCTGGGTATAGCTGCGGGGGGCATTGGTGCCCAGAATCATCACAGTTTGTTCATCCACCGGTTGGCAGATCACCCCTTGGGTATTGGGGGGCAAATAGTCAAATTCAATGCGACCGGGGTACAGGGCTAAATTGACCAAGTAGATGGGGCGTTGGGTTTGCAGGGCGCGCTGGACAATGGCACCAGGGGCAGTCATGGGTTTAGGTCCGAGAATGCCGCGCCGCAGCAGGGAGCGATCGCCCCGCCAAATAACTATTGACTTTGTGGGTGTATTGGTGAGCAACGTATAGGAAAGCCACGCCAGTTCCGTTTTCAATGCCGAATCTAAATCAGCCGCCAGCTCAAAGCCCTCCTCCCCCTCCAGAATTACTGCTTCGGGCGGACGGGGCTGCACCTGCTGCCAAATCAACGTCGTTAAAATCAACACCGCCGCCAGGATGACCCCCACAACATCAGACCGCGCTTGCGAGGGGGTAAGCACTGGCGTCAGGAGACGATTGAGCAGTAGGAGGGTGCCCCCCAGAATCCCCGTTGCCAGGGGCAAATAGCGCAGGAATTGACTGTTCATCTACAATCCTGAAAAATTGCCCGACAGTTACTGTATCTACTCTCTGTTAGTCTAATCTTGCGGTGGGAGGAGTCAATTGCACCATGCCAAGACAAGGGTTCTCAGGCCTCAGCCGCGGCGCGATCGCTTTTTGGGGACTGGTGAGCTTCAACCTTTTAGACCCGCTCCCCTTTGCCCTTGCCAGTGCATCGCCAGCCATTATCTCGAATCCTAGGGTTGCCCCCCTGCACTTAGAAATTAACCTCTCGCGGCGGCAATTAACCCTCTATCGAGGACAGACACCGCTGCGCCGCTATCCAGTGGCTGTTGGCCGACCGGGGTGGGAAACCCCTGTGGGCATATTTCAAGTGCGAGAGATGATTCGCAATCCTGCTTGGAAAAATCCCTTTACAGGTGCGGTGATTGCCGGAGGGCATCCCCGAAATCCCTTGGGGCGGCGTTGGATCGGCTTTTGGAGTGATGGCAAAAATTGGGTCGGGCTGCATGGCACCCCCAATCCTGAGTCTGTGGGTCACGCTGTCTCCCACGGCTGCGTGCGCATGTATAACGCCGATATTGAAGAACTGTTTGAAAAAGTGCAACCCGGTGTGCCTGTGATTGTTGTGCCCTAAAAGGGTGCCACAAGGGCAGCGCCAAAAAAGACAACGGCGATTGCATCCACCAAGCCGTGGAGGATGACCCCTGCCCACAACCGCTGAGTACAGGCAAAGGCGAGGCAGTAAAAAAGGGAAGCAAATGTTGCCATAAGGATATACACCCCTCGGTAAACAAGCAGGGGCAGTTGAATGTTGGCATTCGGCTCATTGCCCATATGCACAATGCCAAAAAGCAGAGAGCAAATGAGAATAGCACCCCAAGCAAGGACAACAGGGGGGTAGCGATCGCCCCTATAGTGCTGCAATAGATCCCGCACAAAAATCATCAGACCACTGCGAAAGAGCACCTCCTCAAAAATGCCCACCCGCAGCGCAAAAAGCGTCGAATAGACAAATACTTGAAGTAGCGAAGGGGTGAAGTTAAATTGCGCCAAGGGCAAAAAGCCCAACAAACTCCCCAAGGGCACCATTGTAAGAAGTGCTCCTAGGAACATTGCCCCCAGTAAGCGCGCATCGCGCCAGCGCGGTTCAAAGCTATAGCCAAAGTGCGATCGCCCCAACCCAGTGCCAAAAATGATGACTAGGATAAATAGCTGTAGCGCCACCAAAGGGCCAAAGCGAAAGTAGGGGGTCGAGAACCAATACAGACTAAAGAGAGAGACTGCAATCAAGGGCAGGTGTTGCCAGCCCAACCCCGTTGGTTTCTCTTTGGGGAGGTGGTGCCGCTGCCAATCGCCCCAAGCACATAAGAGCAAATAGAGGGGGGTAATGACGAATCCTTCGCTGTGCTCAAATGCTGGCGAGATCAGCCCACTGTGGCTAAGCAGCAAATAGAGCGCTGCCCCGCTAATCCAGCCCCACAGCACTGGCCTCGGTACCGTTTTCTGCCGTAAAAGGAAGGGAACACGCACCATTGCCCAGACGCCGCCAAGAAAAATCAGTAAATTCAGCCACGGCTGATCGGCAAAGATTAAGTTGCTGAGAATTCGGTGCCAACGAAAGTAAGTCACTTGCGGCAGCAGAAGGCCAATCGAGATGTACAGTCCCAAACTTAGGAGCAATCGTCTCGGCCAGCGCCGAGCAATTGTCTCAAAATCTTGCTTGCCGACTGCCCACCAGAGCACAGGAAAACCGCCAATGATTACCACAGCAGCGGCCTCCACAAGGCTTTCTAACCACGGCCAAGGGATTCCTGATAGATAGTGGAGATAAAGAAGTTGTGCCAAAAACCACAGTCCAGCGGCAACAATTGCCATCCGTTGTTCGCGGCCAGCGGAAAATCGGGGTGACTGCAAAAAGGCTTGGGGGGCTGTGGCCAACCAGTGACCGACAGTGTGTTTAGGCTGGCTCATTAGGTTAGGCATCGGCATTGTGACATACTCCCGACCCCCCCACTGCGCATAGGGGGCAAGCTTCTCCAATTTGTCGATCTTCGCATTTTATAGTGCGCCGATGCCCCAGACCCGCTTCTTTGATCAGCACTTCAGAGTTCACCTCTCAACGGTCGGATTACGCTTGCGGCACTTGGTTCAAGCAAATTCCCCAGTGCTGTGACGTGGGGTTGACCTTCACAACCCACCGCCCGGCTCTCCCAGGGTTGGCAAAACTTTCTTAAATCTGTCTCTAGTTCAGGCTGCGGGTAAACAAGTTCCATGGGCAGTCGGCGCTTTGGGATGAGTCCTTACCAGTGGTGGAGCAGTGGCAGCGGTACGTTGAGCAGCAAGAGCGCAAGGCTTCCTGCCGATGAGCTAAAACCATCGCGATCGCAATTTTGGGCAGAGCGCTATAATCAAGGCTTATTCCCCAGCGGAATTCCCTATCTTTACCTAGACCACTGCTGTTGACCTTTCTCTACTCCGCAACCGCATTGTGCCATGACGACCCCCACTTTTGATCGCGATCGGCTCAGCCAACAACTCAAAGAGTTAGAAACCCACGCCCTACAGGCGATCGCCGAAGCAGATACCCTTGAGCGGCTAGAACAACTGCGGGTAGCCTATCTTGGCAAAAAAGGGGAACTCTCGCAAATTCTTGCCCTCATGGGCAAATTGCCCCCCAGCGATCGCCCCACGATTGGCACCCTTGCCAACACCCTTAAAGAGCGCCTCCTCCAAGAGCTAGAGACACGGCGCCAAACCCTGCAAGCGGAAAAAATTGCTGCGCAGTTAGCTGCAGAAACGCTGGATGTAACAATGCCGGGGGTCTTTCGTCCCCAAGGTCACATTCATCCCCTCAATAGCACCATCGACCGCATCCTCGATATTTTTGTGGGTCTTGGCTATACGGTTGCCAATGGCCCAGAGATGGAAAGTGACTACTACAACTTCCAAGCCCTAAATACCCCAGTCGATCACCCTGCCCGCGATATGCAGGACACCTTTTACTTGCCCGATGGTCATCTCCTGCGCACCCACACCTCTTCGGTGCAGATCCGCTACATGGAACTCAACGACCCCCCCATCCGCATTGTGGCCCCTGGTCGCTGTTACCGTCGAGATACCGAGGATGCAACCCACGCTGCCGTGTTTCACCAGGTTGAGATTTTGGCAGTGGATGAGGGACTGACCTTTACCGACCTCAAGGGCACGGTCACAACCTTCTTGGCGGAACTCTTTGGCGATGTGCCGATTCGTTTTCGTGCCAGCTATTTTCCCTTTACAGAACCCTCGGCCGAGGTGGATGTGCAGTGGCAGGGACGCTGGCTAGAAGTTATGGGTTGCGGCATGGTGGATCCCGCTGTCTTCAAAAACGTTGGCTACGATCCAGAGGTTTATACGGGCTTTGCCGCTGGCTTTGGCGTAGAGCGGTTTGCAATGGTGTTGCATCAAATTGACGACATTCGCCGCTTCTACACCAGTGATCTGCGCTTTCTGCAACAGTTTTAGGAGGGCAGAGCCTTGGCGGAACCCCGTCTGTTAGCCATCCTAAATGGAAAGGGGGGCGTGGGCAAAACAACAACAGCCATCAATCTTGCTGCCACCTATGCTGAGCAGTACAAAGTGCTATTGGTGGACACCGATCCCCAAGCTTCCGCCACCTGGTGGTTTCGGCGCAGCGGCCAGTCCATGGGCTTTGATCTCGCCCAAGAAGTAAACCCAAAACTCCTCAGCAATGTCCGCAAGCTCTCTGGCTATGATCTCATTGTGGTGGATACGCCTCCCGCTTTAGCCTCCACTGCCCTTGCAGCAGTTGTGCCGATTGCGGACTACTTGGTGCTGCCCACCCCACCCGCCCCCATTGACCTTGCCGCCCTCATTGAAACTGTTAAGCAGGTGGTGCAGCCGTCTCAAGTTCCCCACCGCGTCCTGCTCACCCGCGTAGATCCCCGTTGCGTCAATGAGGCTCTCGAAGCGCAAAATACACTCCTGCAGTTGGGGGTGCCGGCCTGTCACTCTTTTATTCGCGCTTACAAAGCCCACGAACGGGCAGCTCTCGATGGCGTTCCCATCACCCAATGGAAGGGCAAACAGGCCAGGGAAGCCCAAGCAGACTACCGCCGCGTTGCTGAAGAGTTACAGCGAGACTGGCGATAGGGGCAATATCCATCG
>DVDZ01000069.1 GCA_015296025.1 Thermosynechococcus sp. M46_R2017_013 | reverse complement strand
CGCTGGGCTTCGCCGCCAGAGAGGGTAGCTGCACTGCGATCCAGCGTCAGGTAATCCAGCCCCACATCCACCAGAAACTGTAACCGCGCCGTCACTTCCCGCAGTGCCAGTTCGGCAATTTGCCGTTGTCGCTGGCTTAGCTGGAGCGATTGAATTCGTGCCAAGCACTCGCGAATTGAGACGCTGGTGAGATCTGGGAGGCGATACTGCCCCAACCGTACCGCCAGAGCAGCTGCTTTGAGGCGCTGGCCGCCACAGGCGGGGCAGGTTTGGTTGACTTGGTACTCCTCTAGTTTTTGTCGGTAGGCCTCGGAGGTGGTCTCGCGGTACTGCCGCTCCAAAATTGGGATCACCCCTTGAAATTGGCGGTAGTAGTCCCGTTTGCGATAGCGGGAATCGGCGGGGATAAGAATTGGGGTGTCGGTGCCATAGAGGAGGATCTCCTGCTGCAATTGCGTCAGGCGGTACCACGGTGTATTGATGTCAAAGCCAAAGGCCTCGGCAATGCCACACAGGAGAGCAAGGTAGTAGTCGTGTTCCTTCTCTGCCCAGGGGGCGATCGCCAGATAGACGGGTAGTTCAGGATTGGGGACAATCAACTCTGGGCTAAATTTGCGTAAGTAGCCCAAGCCATGACACTCTGGACAGGCACCATAGGGGGAGTTAAAGGAAAACAGCCGCGGGGATAGCTCATCCATCACTGCCCCATGCTCAGGGCAGGCGAAATTCTCTGAAAACAGGAGCGTTTGCTCCTCTGCCTCAGTTTCACGGGGCACGACCCTGATCATGGCGGTACCGTTGGCATGGTGCAACGCCGTTCGCAGGGAATCTGCTAAGCGTTCCTCAATCCCTGCTTTGCGCACGAGGCGATCCACCACAATCTCAATGGTGTGAGCCTGGTTTTTATCCAGTTCAATGACCTCACTGAGGTCGCGCACCTCACCATCAATGCGCACGCGCACAAAGCCTTCACTGGCCAGACTCGATAGCAGCTTCTTGTGACTGCCCTTTTTGCCCTTGACCACAGGAGCAAGGATCTGAAACCGCGTTTGCAGCGGCAACTGCATGACCTGATCCACCATCTCATCAATAGTCTGCGGGCGAATCGAGCGATCGCAATGGGGACAGTGGGGTTCACCCGCACGGCCATAGAGGAGCCGCAAGTAGTCGTAGATTTCCGTAACTGTTCCCACCGTCGAGCGGGGATTGTGGGAAGCGGACTTTTGATCAATTGAAATGGCCGGACTCAGCCCCTCAATGGCATCCACATCGGGTTTATCCAACTGGCCAAGAAATTGCCGAGCATAGGCGCTGAGGGACTCTACATAGCGGCGCTGGCCTTCAGCAAAAATGGTGTCAAAGGCAAGGGAGGATTTGCCCGAACCAGAAACCCCCGTCATCACAATCAGCGATCGCGGGGCAGATCGAGGTCAATGTTTTTCAGATTATGCTGTCGTGCACCCCGAATGCGAATTTCACCCGTAGGGACTGGATCGCCCATGCTGCAAAAGTGCAAATGTTAAAAAACATTACATTGAGAGGTATTATAGCAACGTTGCCAGACCCTTTTGGAGACGCCAAATAAAAAAGCGGGGTATAGCTTCCCCGCCTTGAGTGTGACTTAGATTCCTAGGGGTGACCCCAGTGAGCTTGAGGGATTCACCGACCGGTTGGGCTTAGTAGTCGAAGTCACCGCCCATGCCGGCACCGGCGCCCGCAGGATTGTTTTCTTTGGGTTCGGGCTTGTCAACGATGATGCACTCGGTGGTCAGCACCATACCGGCAATGGAAGCTGCATTCTGCAGAGCCGAACGGGTAACTTTAGCAGGGTCAACAATACCGGCATCAAACATGTTGACATATTCATCTTTGGCGGCATCATAACCCACATCAAAGGGTTTTTCTTTGACCCGTTCGACAATGATGGCACCATTTTGCCCTGCGTTTTCAGCAATGCGACGCAGAGGAGCACTGAGGGCGCGCTCAACAATGTTGGCACCAATCAGTTCTTCACCCGTTAGGTGCTCAGCCGCCCAGTTACTCAACTCAGGAGCCAAGTGAACCAAAGTAGTACCCCCACCGGGGACAATCCCCTCTTCCACAGCGGCTTTGGTGGCGTTAATCGCATCTTCCAAACGGAGTTTGCGATCTTTCATTTCAGTTTCGGTAGCAGCACCGACTTTAATCACCGCCACACCACCGGCGAGTTTAGCCAACCGCTCTTGCAGTTTTTCCTTATCGTAGCTAGAGTCGGTTTCTTCAATCTGACGACGGATTTGCTCGCAGCGAGCTTTGACGGCTTTTTCATTGCCTTCCGCCACAATCGTGGTGTGATCCTTGGTGATTGTGATGCGGCGAGCTTTACCCAGCATATCCAGCTTGGTATTTTCCAGCTTCAGACCCGCATCTTCGGTAATCACCTGACCCGCTGTGAGGACGGCAATATCTTCCAGCATCGCTTTACGGCGATCG